>DATGGW010000450.1:0-2819 GCA_035308345.1 Ktedonobacteraceae bacterium
AGCAGTAGTAAAATAGGATGCCGCGCCTCCCAGGGTTTCCTCTGCCCTGGCAAAGGGGGTCTCGACCGTGTCGAGAGCCACGGAACCAACGACCAGAATAGACACTCCTCCATCCTCCCTTTCAGAGTTAAAACTCACACCGGTGTGGCATCACTGAGATGTTCGATAACGCCATCCAGAAACGCCAGCGTGTTGCCAAATTTGGCGCGCGCCATATCACGGGCAGGCGCGGTATGCAATGACTGGTAAAGCTCGACGAAACGTTCCTCTATATGGCGCAGGATAGCAGTGAGGACTTCGCCGGTGACAGCGCGATTGGGGTAACGAGCGCCAAATTCAATGAGCGAGGTGACGACAGCCAGACCGCTCAGACGACCAAGTTTGTCGGCATCGTACAGAACGCGGCCCTCAAGGGGGCTGGTTGCACGCAGCTCTGACGAAACGACAGACGTATGGATAAGAATAGCCTGCTCGACCTTGCCGATGAGCGCGGCTGGCATATCCAGTTCGCGCAGGAATTCGATAGCCATCTCAGCGGATTTGATATGATGACCCTGGTAGCCATATTCAACGGTTGAGATGTTATGCAGGTAGGCAGCCATGATAAGGGCATCCATATCCAACACGCTTGCTTCATCTTCATCCAACTCCAATGCCAGCATCTTACAGTTCGCGACGACGGCGCAAATATACTGGTAGCCCTCCCTGCCGAGCGTCTGTTCGACGTAGTCCGCGACGATTTGCACAACACCGCTATCCATTACGCATCTACCTTCCCAACAGCATGATAACCGGCGCAAAGCGCGCGCAAGGATTGCTCATAGGGGGGTCTGGCGATGCCGACCTCGGTAACGATAGCGGATACATAGCTGTGAGGAGTTACATCAAAGGCGGGATTCGCGGCATGAACGCCAGCCGGAGCAATGGCGATGCCACGCATGGTTGTGACCTCGTCTGGATTGCGCTGCTCAATGGGAATATGCTCACCGGATGAGAGACTCAGGTCAATGGTGGAACGAGGAGCAACGACGTAGAATGGAATGTGATGAGCGTGCGCCAGCACGGCGACACCATAAGTGCCGATTTTATTGGCGACATCGCCATTGGCCGCAATACGATCAGAGCCGACAAAGACCGCTTTAATGCCAGCATGACGCATAAAATGGGCCGCCATATTGTCGGTAATCAGCGTGAGGGGAATACCTTCTTGTTGCAATTCCCAGGCGGTCAGCCGCGCTCCCTGGAGCACAGGGCGAGTTTCATCGACGAAGACATGTATGCGCTTGCCGGCGCGATGAGCGACGTACATAGGTGCGAGAGCTGTTCCCCAACCGGCAGTAGCCAGCGATCCCGCGTTGCAATGAGTGAGTAGTGTATCCCCATCGGCAATCAACGCGGCCCCAAATTTACCCATCTGCAAACATGCCTCAAAATCTTCATCGGCGATAGCCTGCGCCTCGTCTCGCAATACTTGCGCCAGGTCGGACAGGGAATAGTCCTCGTTGATGGCGCGATACGCGCGGGTCAACATGCGTTCAATGGCCCAGGCCAGATTTACGGCGGTGGGTCGAGTGCGGCGCAAGAGTTCGCCGGTGCTGCGCAGGTGCGCCCCGGCTTGCGCAAGTGTTAACGTCTCGCCGCGCTCGCGCAGCAGGCGATGCAGCGCGAGGGCCATGCCGAAAGCCGCTGTGACACCGATAGCAGGCGCGCCGCGCACCTGCAGGCGGCTGATGGCATTGGCTACCTGCTGTTCGTGAATCAGGGTCAGGATAATCACTTCACCTGGAAGGAGTGACTGATCGATCATGCAGACGGCGACGTTAAACTCGTCTTGCTGCCACCAGACGGTACGCATAGCGCGCAGGTGTTGCACATCAGCCATCAATGGTTAAACTCCTTCATATGCTTTCCAGGGCGAACGCGAGGTTTGCTCACTGGGTGTATGGTATCATACCAGGCGGTAACGGGCAAATTTATGGGACTTCTGAGGCTGCGCCATGTAAAACGACCTGGGAGGGGCGGAAGGCAGGAGACAACCTGTGTTTCCCCCATTAGTACTAACTTGCGGACAACTGATTTCAGAGATTCCGGCAAATATGCTAACATGATTAGCAGTAAAGCACAATCAATGCCGGAATCATTCAACATTCATAATGTTACTGAAAGCGTTAATTGTCCGTTCCACTACACAGAAGGATATAAGTCTATCCGCACCCGCAGGAATAAAAATGTTGCGCGGCTCGGAGATGCATTGCTATCACTTGTATGGAACGGGCAAGTTGGTAGCTATAGTCATCGAAGGGACGTAGCGCATGGCCAGGGCGGAAACTACGGGATCTTCCTGGTCCTTCGACCAGATTTACGACGAATACAAGACGCCTATCTATAATTACGTCTATCATCTGGTTGGGGATCGCGAGCAGGCAGATGATCTGACTCAGGACACCTTCTTGAAAGCGTTTCGCGCGCTGCCAAAGATGGATGCGAACCTGAAATTGTCAGCATGGTTGTATCGTATTGCAACCAACACGGCTTATGATGCATTACGTCGTCGCAAGCTGATTGCTTGGCTTCCCTGGCAAGACCTCGACCACGAACCGGCGGATGTTGAAGGCGCTGATCCTCAAGAAATCTACGGCACAACGGAACTTGTGCGAGCCGCTCTCCGTCGTATGCCCCACCAGTACCGGGCTGCGCTGCTATTATATACTCAGGAAGGATTCTCCTACAGCGAGATTGCCAAAGCCCTGAATATCGCTGAGAGCGGTGTCAAGATGTATCTTTCTCGCGCGCGCCAGTCGTTTCGCGAGCATTATAAA
>DATGGW010000451.1:0-2282 GCA_035308345.1 Ktedonobacteraceae bacterium
TATTCTGGGAGTTTTCAAAGAGGAAAAGGCCAACGCGTTTGAATCAGCCTTGCAACGCCTGCTGTATAGTGATGGTGAATAGAGATGTATGGCGACGCCCCACAGATGGACGCGATGAATCGCGTCCCTACGCCATGCCAAAACGCTCAAAAAGAAACGCCAGGATATCACTGCGTTCCTCGATTAGCTTCGCGGTGGGCTTGCCCAGACCATGACCCGCTTTCGTCTCGATGCGCAGTAAGATGGGGTTATCCCCGCCGTTTGCTGCTTGCAGCGCCGCGGCAAATTTTTTGGCGTGCGCTGGCACCACGCGATCATCTGTGTCCGCTGCCATGATGAGCGCGGCAGGATAGTTGACGCCTTCTTTGATATTATGCAAAGGCGAATAGGCGTACATGAACTTGAAGTGGTCGGGGTTGGCCTCGGCATTGCCGTAGTCTGAGATCCAGTAGCGACCAATGGTGAATTTGTGATAGCGCAGCATGTCGATTACAGGTACCTGGCAGATGACCGCGCCGAAGAGGTCGAGACGCTGCACCATGCAGGCCGCGACCAGCAGACCACCGTTGCTGCCGCCCTGAATGGCCAGGCGAGACGAACTGGTATAGTTGTTGGCGATCAACCACTCGGCAGCGGCGATGAAATCATCGAAGACGTTTTGCTTGCGCTCCAACGTTCCGGCCAGGTGCCATGCTTCGCCATATTCACCACCGCCGCGCAGGTTGGCAACAGCATAGACGCCGCCATGCTCTAACCAGGCTACTGTAGAAACCGAAAACGCCGGCGTCATGCTCAAATTGAATCCGCCATAGCCATAAAGCAAGGTTGGATTGTTCCCATGCAGTTCCAGCCCCTTTTTATGCGTCAGGAACATGGGAATGCGCGTGCCATCTTTGGAGTGATAAAACACCTGCTCCGTCTCGTAAGCGCCCGCGTCAAAGTCCACTTCCGAGGCGCGATACAACGCGAGCGAACCATCTGTGAAGTCATAGCGATAGATGCTGGAGGGATAGAGAAACGAGGTAAAGCCTAAAAACATTTCACTCTGGTCGGGCCTACCCGAAATCTCTACGATAGAGCCGAGCGTGGGCAGTGGAATATCACGCTCGTAGCGGCCATCAATGGCATAGATTTTCATCTCGTGGTGCGCGTCATGCAGGTATGTTACGACAAACTGGTGATTGACCACCAGCGCGAACTCGATGACATCCTCTTGCTGCGGGATCAGCTCGCGCCAGTTCTCGCGCTCTGCATGCTCGCTATCAATGGCGATGATGCGACCGCGCGGCGCGTCCAGGGTGGTTTGGAAGTAGAAAATTGGCCCATCGTTGCCAATAAAATCGTAGCCGGCATCAGCCTCATCTAACAGGCGAATGAACGGGCCATCGCTCTCTGTCCTGCGATAGTAGAAACGATTCTTCGGATTTGTGCCGTGCCAGACGTTCAGCAGCAAGTACGCGTCATCATAGCTCATAAAGGGCGAAAAGCTCAGTTCTTTGAAGTCGGGCCGCTCGTATACCAGCACATCTTCAGGCTGGGATGTGCCGAGCGCGTGCCAGTAAACCTGGCTGAAGTTGCTCTGATCTTCTTGCGGGACGCTGCCCGGCTCAGGCAAACGATTATAAAAGAAGCCGCTATTATCGGGCTTCCAGGCAACGGAGGGAAATCTGCCCCAGCGGATCAGCTCTGGATAATCAACGCCGCTCTCCACCTGGCGGATGCGCAGTTCCTGCCAATCGCTGCCATGCACAGAGAGACCATACGTCAGCAGCGATCCATCCTTGCTGAAAGCAAAGGTGGCAAGCGCGGTTGTGCCATCCTCGCTCAGCGTGTTGGGATCGATCACCACGGTGGCGTCAGGCGCGCTAAAGCTGGCCCCTACGGACTGGCGGTAGAGCACAGATTGATTTTGCAGGCCATCGTTTTTTGAGTAGAAATAGTACTCGCCCTTTTTGAATGGCGCAGAATATTTTGGATAATTCCACAGGGCCGTGATACGGGCGCGTATGCTGGCGCGATCAATCTGGCCCCTATGGGCAGGAATAGCAGCAAAATATTGTTCGGTAATAGCATTTTGTGCCTCTATCCAGGCCAATGTATCCGGTGCGGCAGCATCTTCGAGCCAACGATAAGGGTCAGCAACAATTGTGCCGTGATAGTCATCCACCGTATCATCACGACGCGCGATGGGCATTTGCATAGTGATTCTCACCTGACTGGCAGCCGGTCCGTCATGGCCTTGAACCAGCGGGAACGCACCTCGGTACCCGCGAAGGCCAGAG
>DATGGW010000452.1:0-11895 GCA_035308345.1 Ktedonobacteraceae bacterium
GCGTAAAAATCGTTTCCAGGTCTCGCAGTTCTTTTTCTTCCATCGCATCGTTTCCTGCCTTTTAGACGGTATTTTATCACCTCCTCGCATTTGTTTTCCTGTGGATGGGGTTATTTAGATGCGATTGCCCTGGGGCAAGAAATACAATACTTGACATTAAGTGATCAATATTCTACATTTAGATACCTGAGGTTATGCTTATTTTCCAGCTTTTGTTTCTGCGGTTACATCCGGTTGTAAGTGAGGGTTCTGCGTATTCATTAGGGCGGAAGGTAGGCATTTTTGGCGATAAGCTGAGAGGGGTTTGAGTTATGAAGAGCATCCTTGCAATTGTACTACCCATTCTTGCATTTGCCGTGCTAGTGACTGTCCCTCTTTTCATATGGGGAGGGCAGAGCTACAGCTTTCTCATTAATCAGGAGAAAGCTATAGCCAGTTTTATTCTCGTAACGCTTGAATTAGCCGGTATTGCCTTTTCCATTGTAATAGTTGTCTTCGTAATCATTCAATATGCCCAATATGTTCGTTCACGTCGCTTCGTTTTCGATGGGTTTAGTAATGAATCAAAACTTAATGATGCTTTGAAAACGCCGCTCGTTCTGGGTATACTAGCGCGGGAGGAACTAGTGAATCAGTTCGAGGCTATATACAATGAACTCAAGGGATATTATGATAATGTAAGTCAAGACTTTGAGGCATTTGCTGTTGATGAGCTACATATTCAGAAAGATCCTTCAGGGAACAATATTGGAAGGTATGTATCAGTAGATCAAATTAATACAGGTGGAATGATTGAAGACCAGAAGGAAATAATCAGGTCCTTAAAAGATCCTAAAGGTATTAATTTGATGAAACTGGCCGAGGAGATTGCATCCAAAGAAGCTAACAACATGATGGCCATGGCCGGGGAGATTGCACCAAAAGAAATCTCGCCTATCTTGAAATTCATTGAAGCCGTTATCCCACCGCACATTATCAGAGCAACAGGGCATTTACAAGGGTGGAGGGGCAAACCTGGTAGGGTAGGTATCACCTTCGAGTTTGTGGACCTCGGCAGCCAGCGTAACCTGATGGTCCGTACTATCTGGTGGTCGCCAGATGGTGAATTGAACAAAATCAATAACACTTTAACAAATAAGATGACTCATTATTATATCGAACTGTTAAGTCCGGCTATGCATTGGATGGCATTAATGTTCTTGGAAGAGAATTTGATATCACAAGTGCCTCCTATTAATCGTATCCTCAATATCCTCAACATCTTCAATATTCCAAATACCCGCGAAAAAAGGCGTCAGGCACGACTTCTCGCTCTTCTAAGCTTGCAGTACTTCGCTAGTGCCCTTCAATTTCGAGCATACAACAGTTTCTTTATCCAGCTTGCCATCGAACATTTCCGCCGGGCCTTAGTTAAGGATTCGAGTTGGTCCTTACCTTATCTTTACCTAGCTAACTTATACAGCTTTATGGCGCTAGAATCGACTGGAGAAATATATGAAAAGCTGCTCAAGGAATCACTAAATTTATACAAACAGGCGCTTGAGCATACAAAAGAGACGAATGTCAATAAACGACCTCGAATTATAATCGCTTTGGCGCTGGCAGAATTAGCCTCAGGAGTCAAGACAGAGGATGAAGGGCTCATTAACAAGGCAATCCAGAAAGTTGAGGAACTGCAAAAGCAAAGAGACCCTGCCGATTTCGATCCTGATCGAGCAGATTGTGCTGCCTTCCTGTATAATCTGGCAATATTTTACGAAAAAGCTTATGACAATGCGGTTAATATCCCCAATGTTATAGCTAAGGATGAAGCCCGACGCTATCTGGCGTATAGCTTAGTTCGCCCCCAGGATTTTTGGGATGCAGTTGAAAACGATGACAATTTTAAGAGTATGCGTGAAGAAGGAGACTTAGAGATTCTTAAGAAAAAATTGGCTGAGAATCTGAGAGAGAAACCCGAATTGAAGAAGATGACAGGGGAAAATTTCAAAGCTGAGATTAGCGAGATATTGAAAGAGGTGGATCAAACGTTGGGGCGAGGTAACCTTCAGATGGCGACGACTATATAAGAGGTAGGAGGTACCAGCATGTCAGGACTGGTGGAGATTCAGGCCCTGGTGAACGAGGCTCAGGAGAAAATTAAAGAGAGTGATCGCCAATATGTGCGGACAGTCCTCTGGCCAGATATCAAAAGTGCGCTTGGGGTATGTACCGATATCGCCTGGCCGGATCGTAAGAAATTGGGATTGCTTATCCATAAGCGCCTGGAAGAGCAACGCTCAGAGAGAGTAGAGCCTGAGCGAATCATTCTAGAGAAGCTGATAAAACAAATACAAGAAGGGGAAGTGGAGATGCCTGAAGAAGGACCAAGTCCATTGAAATGGCTTCCCTATTAAGTGCTAATTACTGATCTCGCGCTAAGGAACTAGACACCATCCCCCATGTTGTGTAACGGCCAGCAGTAAGCAAGCAGACACAGATGCAAAGATATTGGTGGCGAATTCAAAAATGAACTTCATTTTGAGCACGAATCCTGAGGATTGCCAGCACCGAAAGCGAATTCGCCACCAATATCAAATAAGTATGTCTGCTTGCTTCAAGAGAGAATGAGCCCATTTTCCAGTCACAGACACAACGAGCGGAGAGGCGAGAAGGGAGGCCGTTCAGGTACCTGGCTCGTGTGCCTGTTTGCCTGGCATGTGGCCAGTCCGAGCATAGGTCACGATGGCCTGCCAGTACCAGACCGAGACCAGGAAGACGCCACTGGTCATGGCCACGACAAGCAGCGCGAAGGTCAGAGCGAGAACGCCTTCGGTAGTGTTGAGTTGCTGCGTCGCCTGCACGTGGCCCAGGGTGCTTACTACGGCGAACAGCAGTAAGCAGGGACTGATCCCAAAAAGAGCGAGTCTAAGCCAGAGCAAGCGTCTCCCCACGTGGCTTAGCAAGGGGAGGTTCTCGGCTTCTTGGCCTGCTCGCCTCTGGGTGTGCCAGGTGGCGAAAGCTCCCCAACTCGAGAAGAGTGTCCCAACGAACAGCCAGCCTCCCAAACTGAGGGGGATCAAGTGATTGAAGAAGAGTTCGAGCGCCCCCAGGACGAACGGAATGAGGGCATCGCGCACGTCGGGGATCCAATTCAAGCTGATGATATGCATCGTATACTGACTCCACGTCGTGATCACGGATCCAAAGGCGACTAGGACGAGCAACCACTGAGTGAGGGTGAACTGCTGAGAGTTGGTTGCCACGACAGCAGCGAGATCAGCCAGTGCCACCCCCTGGATCACACTCAGCAGTGTCAAGTAGACTGAGCTGAACTGGTCTTTGAGTTTCTGTTGCACCAGCAGGTGGTGCCCTTGGGGTTCTTGTACAGCCTGCATGCGATTTCCCTCCTCCTGCACGACAGTCTCTAACTGTCATACTGAGAACGGATAAGCCAACAATTGGCCTATCATATCAACAGAAAGACATCAGAAGAGATGAGTTAGAGGGTATCTTACCAGACTCAGTCTGCATTTGCTAGCAAGCAGGCTCACTTAAATTGATATTGGTGGCGAATTCAGTTTTCACGCTCAATTTCTGCAAACTCTCGCTCAAAATGAGCCTGATTTTTGAATTCGCCACCAATATCGCAAAGGCGATGCCAGCTCGCTCCAGGATCTGACAACACAGGCAAGTACAACGTAGGAACCCCAGGTCATTCAGACCAGAGAGCCTGGGACTCGTGAGATGGCGCAAGCTGAGCCGCAAAAAAACACCTCCTCCCGAACCAGTCTTTCCGGCTGGTTGGTTGTTTGCTCAGGCCCCTCACGCGAGAGCGGTTAGTCGACCGGAATCTTGGGCAAGCGAATATCCTGCATCACGGCCCACACGATGGTCAAGCAGCTCGTTTCGGTCGTGAAGGCGTCGATTTGATCGGTGCGCTGGCGCACATTGCTAAACAAGCTTGGAGTGCGCGTTGGTGCTGCGAATATAGCGGTGCATGACCGGTGGGAAGGCATAAAACGTCAACAAATGCTCTTCGTCTTCGCACAGGCTCCGGATGGCCTCGGGATAGCGCTTCTGGTATTTGGCTTTGAAAGCCGCCAGATTCAGCAGGGCCTCTTCTTTCTTCTCCTGCTTCCAGATGCCTGTCAGTTCGGCCATGACCTCTTGCTGCTCGCGCTTGGGAATGGCGCTGAGCACGTTGCGCTGTTTGTGAACCAGGCAGCGTTGACGCGGTGTCGCGGGAAAGAGGGTCGAAACCGCCGCGAGCAAGCCATCATGTCCATCGGTCACCAGCAGATCGACCTCGCTCACCCCGCGAGTGCGTAGGTCTTGGAGCAGGCAACTCCAGCCATCCTTGTCGCGCCTTCGCGCACGCACGGAAGGCCAGCACTTCTCGACTGCCCTCCAGATCCACGCCGAGCGCCGTAAGAATCATGGTCGCATCGGTTTGGGTGCCATGCCGCACCGTGAAATGGATGCCGTCCAGGTAGATGATGCGGTAATGGGGGAGTAACCGACGCTGCCGCCAGGCTTCATACTGCTCGGTCAGCGTCTGATTCAGGCGACTCCCAGTAGTTTTTCTGCCACTTTGCCCACCCGAAGGGTACTGGTGAAGCTTCCAAATATGTCGGTGAGGGCTTCGGCGACCGCGGGTTCATAGCGCGCATAGCGCTCAAACACCTGCGTATGAAAGGCTCCGGCACGGTCTCGGGGAACCTTGAGGTCCTCAATGCGCCCCGTGGGAGTCACCAGATCGCGGGTATAAGAGCCATTACGATAGCCTCGGCGCATGGGGGTACATTCTCCCCACGAGGCTCCGAGGCACTGCTCCAATTCTTCGCGCATGACTTGTTCGAGCAAGACCTGCACGGCGCTCACGGCTAAGTGGCGTAAATGCTGCCGAAACTCCTCCTGCTGGGCTATGAGAGGTGACGACGACTGCGAGGTTGAACCTTTCGGGGACGATGTGATAGGCTTGTGCTTAGGGACAGGCATAGTTTTCTCCTTCCGAGAAAATATGGGAACAATCTATGCCTGTAGTATCCTCTCCGCTCCCCCTCTTCGCAAAGCCTCTGCCTTACACAACACTTGGCATGGTGTCAGGAACTAAACTCAGTAGCCACAGTGACGAGAACAGCTCTGAATGACCTCTTTTTTATGTCGCAAGCTCTCTCGTGCTCGGACGAGTTCGCGTCGCAACTGGTCGAGACCCATGCCTCCTGGTCTATCATACTTTACTTGCTTCCGCCGAGATCAGCAATAGTAGTATTGTTGTCAGGATAGACATGATATACTTCTTGTATGGACAGCACTGAACATCTCATACAAGAGCGAACGCTGCATAGAGAAGAGAATTTTGAGGTCGAAATCTCTGATTTGCCTGCAATGAGCGGTGCCTTCGACCAGCGTTTTACATGGGTAGGACGGAAGATTCTCGCCTGGCAGCAATATAAGCGCCGGCGTCTGATCAGCGTTTTGTGCATGTTCCTGCTAGCGCTTCTCGCATTGTTTGCGCTCCTCAGTAGTCAAACTGGTTCGCTTATATCCTTTGCCGCGCTTCCTTCCCACCAGGCTGCGCCTCCTCCCGCACAGGCGTATGACCGGTACGACCAGCGACCTCTCATGATCTATCCTGGTCACATTGGAGATGTCCTCAAGGTGGCATGGTCGCCCGATGGAAAGCGCCTGGCGGCTGGTGGCAGTGATGCAACTGTGCAGATTTGGGATGCCCGGAGCGGGGACGTACTGCTGGTCTATCGTGGGCATACGGATGCAGTGCTTGACATTGCATGGTCGCCTGATGGCGCGCGCATGGCATCGGCCAGCCGCGATGGGAGCGTCCAGGTCTGGGACACTCGCAGCGGGAAACTGCTCTTCGTCTATCGAGACGGCTCCGGGGCTATCTCGACTGTGGCGTGGTCGCCTGATGGAACGCGTATTGCCTTTGACACTGGTTATGGTTCAGTCGAGGTATGGAATATCGAAACTGGCAGGCGCTTGCTGACCTATCCAGGCTCTCCGCGGAATCTCATAGGCGTGAGAAGCCTGGCGTGGTCGCCCGATGGCACCCGAATTGCCTCGACGGGCGATGAGAACACGGTGCAGGTCTGGGATGCAATGACGGGAAAACATATGCTTACCTATCAAAACCATAACGACCTGGTGAATGATGTGCAGTGGTCGCCCAACGGCTCCTACATTGCTACCGCGAGTTTTGATAGAACCGTCCAGGTGTGGAACGCTGGCAGCGGAAAGTTGCTCTTCATCTATACGGGTCACACTGATTTCGTTTATAGCCTTGCGTGGTCGCCCGATAGCACGAGCATCGTCTCTGCAAGCAAAGACGGGACGGTGCAGGTGTGGAATGCATTCCTCGGCGAGAGGCCGGTAACGTTTCTCAGTCAGGCAAGCAGCGTGGCCTGGGCTCCTCGCGGCCCTCTTATTGCCAGCGGAGGGAGCGATGGGCTGGTGAATGTATGGCTGGCCGCCTAGGTTTAGCCCTCACAAGTCTCTTCAACGAAATGTACCAGTGTTTCCATATCGTCGAGCGCGCGAGAAGCGACCGTATTCTGGTGGCGAGGCACGTTTGCCAGGGCTGAGTGGGCCAGTTGGCATTGGGCAGCCAGAAAGTCGCAACAGTAAGCTTTTGTGGCTGTGCGCGTGAAGATTGCCAGCACTTCATCAACCTGTTGCCTGGTAACAGGCGTCTCCTGAGTATAAACCTGTAAGATGCGCTGGTCTTGCGGATCGGCGTGTTCAAGCGCGTGCAGGATGGGCAGGCTTTTCTTGCGACGGTAGATGTCGCCCGCCGCGGTTTTGCCCGATTCAGCTGAACTGGCCCAGACTCCCAGCATATCATCGCGCACCTGGAAAGCAATGCCGATGGCCTCTCCGAAGCTGCGCAGGCGCGCGATAATCTCTTCGTCGCGCGTGCCGAGTATAGCGCCCATTTCGGCGGAGCAGGCCATCAATTGCGCGGTTTTGCGGCGAATCATATCCAGGTAGGCGGCAACAGAGATCGTTCGTTGGTCCTCAAAGCTGATGTCCAGGTACTGTCCTTCGGCGATTACCAGGCAGGCGTAGTCGAGTACTGTTGCCAGGCGCACGGCAATGGCAGGTTCGACGCCTCTATCTACGACTTTCCACAGCGCTAAACGCGCCAGGGCGAACATACCATCGCCCGTGTTGATGGCCTTTGGGACGCCCCACAACTTCCAGAGCGTAGCGCGGTGGCGGCGCTCCACATCGCCATCTTCGATATCGTCGTGGATAAGGGTAAAGTTATGGGTTAACTCAAGCGCTGCTGCGGCCGGCAAGGCGCTAGATAAATAGCCATTGTCAGTTAATGTATCACCATCGTTTGTTAGACCATTAGCTCCGGCTGCTTCGTAGGCCAGCAGCAGCAGTGTCGAGCGCCATAATTTACCGGGATTGCTGGCGACAGGCGAAAATGCGGTGTCTACCCAGCCCAGGTGGTAACGCATGTATGCATAGAAATCGAAGGTCTCAGTTGCCTCTGAGGATGTTGCTGCGTCGCTGGCCCTTTGCAGCGCGCCGCGCATTTCCTCCAGTATCTCGCGGTGGTAGCGCATGAGCGTGGATTGAATGGTTGGTGTAATTGTCATATATTTGCGACCTGGCGATAGCGCCTGCCTTTTTCCTCCTAGATATATAGGTTCATGGGTGCAAGTAGAATAAGACACCCGCGGCAATTGTTCCTAAAACAACCAGCCAGCGGGTTAACCCTTTAATGCCGCCTATGCTATAAAACGGGGAGCAGAGGCCGCAGTAGCGGATTGTGACTTGGTAGCGGTGACCGCGCAAGCCCTCGCGGATGATGGAAACGTTCTCTGATTTGCGTTGTGTATGCAGTGCATCGCAGATATGGCGACCGCATCCCCCACAGCGAAACTCGTCTATGTAGTGTGAGGTGCGCGAGAGAGACCACTGGTCGGGATATACCTGCGTTCCACAGATATAACATACCTGCGTCTGTGCCAATCGCATCTGCTTCTCGGCGCAGGGGGAATGCTGCTGCTTGGGAAAGTGATCCTGGCAGAAGCCTTTATGACAATCGGGGCAACGCCCAAGCGCTTCCTCGTTGCACTCGTGACATCTTTTCGCGGCAGAGATGGCATTGTTACGCCGCGCCTGTAATTTCGCAGTATCTATAGTTGAGTTTCTCATGCGATACTATCCCTTTGTAGGGACGCGAATGATCGCGTCCTTTCCTGATATAGATATATATAATACGTGGCAAATGGATAAATCAGCGACCCCTGTGGATAGTATAACAGGAGATTTGCACGGGGGCAACGAAAACGGATAGAATGGATCAATGTTATTTTTCATGGGGAGCAATATGCATTCAGGTTCAAACACGAAAGCCGAACCCTCATCAAAACGATCTAACTCTAACAGTCATATATTTCAGCAGCGCATCCCCTGGTGGCAAGATATTGATGCGGCGGTTCATGCTGAACTCGAGTTGCAGCCGCCGGGTGAAATGCTGTTGCAATCTGTTGATGTGGTGATCGTTGGCGGAGGCGTAGCGGGGTTAAGCGCGGCGCTCGCAGTTAAGGAGCGAGATGCAGGGATGCGCGTGCTGGTACTTGAGCAAGAGGCTATGCTGGGATATGGTGCGACGGGGCGCAATGCCGGAATTTTTACGCCTGGCATCAATATGGCTATGTCTGAAATAGCGCCTGGAAGCCCCGCGCTCGCCTTCTATCCTGAAACGACGGCTATTTTCCACAGGCTCATAGAAGAAGGGCAAAAAAGCAGTACGCTGCTTTGTACACGTAAGACGGGCGCAATCAACATGGCGACGAGCAAGCGCGCAGCGCACAAGTTGGAACGCGAGACGCACATCAGGGTGCAGTCGGGTTTGCGCGCCGAGTTATGGACGCCAGCGCAGGTAGCGGAAGCAACACAGGGGCGGCTCGATATGAAATCGGTAGTCAGCGCCATGTGGCTTCCGGATGAAGGGCGTATACAGCCTTTAACGCTGCTGGCGTACCAGGCACGGCGAGCGCGGCAGCAATATGATGTGGATATAGCGGGGCAGGCGCGCGTCACAGGTTGGGAAGCGGTAAGTACACACGCACGGCCTGCTCACTGGCAGGTAACGCTGGCAGATGGAAAGGCACTGCAAGCGCGCGCGCTGGTAGACTGCATTGGGCCAACTGTCGAGGCTAATGCGCGTATCTACGCATTGGCCTTCAAGGCTGATTTTCCTGAGACCTTTCCCCTGTTCTGGGATGCATCTCCCTATACCTATGCCGATTATCGACCGGGAAATGGCCGCCTGGGTGTAAGTGGAGGGCGCTACGGCAAAGCCGGTGTTGCGAAAAATGACCAGGCGTACTATCGACGCCTGGCCGATGCCACGCGCCGCTGGATTCCTGAACTGCGAGGCAAACGTCCGGCTTATCGCTGGGCGGTTGATCTTGAAGTGACGCCTGATTTGATACCGGAGATGCGCATTCTGGATGAACGCGCGCCGGGTGTAGCTATCGAGGGCCTGGGCGCGCAGGGAGTCTTGCCAGGCATGGCGCTTGCTCAACAGGCGGCTGATTACCTGGTTGATCGACTTTCGAAGTGATGATTTATGAAGGGGTTTTATGGACGAGCTGTTACCCGCGACGACATGGGCAGGTCATCGGCTTGAATGGGGCCAGCAAACCTATGTGATGGGCATCATCAATGTTACGCCCGATTCCTTTGCAGGTGACGGCATCGCCGGTGCGACCATGACGTTGGATGAGATTGCAAGCAGCGCGGTTGCCCAGGCGCGGCGTTTTGTAGCCGAAGGCGCAATCATGATCGATGTGGGCGGTGAATCGACTCGCCCCAACTTCGCGCCTATCGCTGTGGAAGAAGAGGTGGAGCGCGTCATTCCGGTGATACAGGCGCTGCGCTCCAGCCTGCCCGGCGAGATCCTGATTTCGATTGATACCTACAAGGCGGAAGTTGCGCGGCAGGCGTTGGATGCCGGCGCCTGTATCATCAACGATATTTGGGCCTTGCGTCACGATGCCGCGATGGCTGCGCTGGTGAGCGAGCGAGAAGTTCCGCTGATCTTGATGGCGAACATGCGCGGCTTCCAGAAGCGCGAAATTGTGAGCGATGTGACACGCTTCCTGGCGCACAGCATCAATATGGCGCTGTCGGCAGGGATTGCCTGGGAGCGCATCATCATCGATCCTGGCATCGGTTTTGGCACAACGCCGCAGGAAAATCTGACGCTGCTGCAGCGCCTGGGCGAATTGCGAGCGTTGGGGCGACCCATCCTGCTGGGCGCGTCGCGTAAATCAACCATTGGCTTTGTGCTCGGTGGGCTGCCGCCAGAGGAGCGGGTGGAAGGCACAGCGGCGGCGGTTGCGCTCGGTATCGCGCAGGGGGCCGATATCGTGCGCGTCCACGATGTGCGCGAGATGATGCGCGTGGTGAAAATGAGTGACGCAATTGTGCGAGGGAACTTTAAAGTATGAACTATCAAGAGGCTTTAGCCTATCTGTACAGTTTGAGCGATTTTGAACGCGGCGGGCCATATACGCACGCGCCGGAAGAGAATCTCCCGCGCGAGGCGCGCCTGCTCGCGGCGCTGGGTAACCCACAGCAGCGTTATAGCTGCACGTTGATTGCAGGTACTAAAGGCAAGGGATCAACCGCAGCATTTATTGAGCGGGTGCTGCGCGAAGCTGGTCTGCGTACCGGGCTTTATACACAGCCCGACCTGCACACTTTTCGCGAACGCATGCGTGTTAATGGGCGTCTCATAAGCGAGCAGGAAGTGGCTGAACTCGTGACTGAACTGCGCGCTGTGGTAGAGCAGATTGAGCGAGAGCAAGAGTCTGGCCCCTATATCACTTATGAGGTGGCGACTGCGCTGGCTTTGCTCTATTTCGCGCGCCAGCAGGTCGAACACGCGGTATTAGAGGTGGGACTGGGTGGGAGGCTGGATGCCACGAATGTGACGGAGCCCCTGGTCTCGGTGATTGCCTCGATCAGTTACGACCATATGCAGATATTGGGCGATACTTTAACACAGATCGCCACGGAGAAGGCGGGCATCATCAAACCACACGGCGTAACTGTGACCTCGGCGCAGTCATCTGAAGCGCTGCTTGCTATTGCCAGCGTGCGCAAGGAGCGCCAGTCGGAGTTGATTCGCATTGGAGCGATGGCGGATGATGCCGCGCAGGCAGAAGTTGATGCCGGCATGTTGCCTGCAATAAGCTATCGTTACGCGCTGGAAGAACGCACTGCTGAATTTCAACGCTTTACAGTCGTCGCTCCGGAGCGAATCTATACAGGTCTTGAAATACCTCTGGCGGGTCAACATCAACTGGAAAATGCTACACTGGCGCTGGCTGCGCTTGAAACGCTGCGCGAGAAAGGGGTAGCCTGGGACGAGCATGCGCTGCGACAGGGGCTGCGCAGCGTCTTCTGGCCTGCGCGCATCGAAGTGGTTGCGCACGATCCAACCATCGTGGTTGATGGCGCGCACAATACCGATTCGATGCAAAAATTACTGCTTGCGCTCCAGGCGTCGTTTCGTTGGAAGCGGCTGTTCGTTGTGCTAGGGGTAGCGCGCGACAAAGACCTGCAAGGAATTGTAAAGACGCTGGCCGGTGTGGATGTGGTGGTGTTAACCCGTATGGCTAACCCGCGCGCCGCGGCAATTGAGCAATTGCAGACGCTCTTTGAGCAATATGCGCCGCATGTGCAGGTTTATACTGCTGATGCGAGTCAGGGTGCAATGGAACTGGCCTGCGAGCTTGCTGAAAGCAGCGATTTAATCTGCGTCACCGGGTCACTCTATCTCGCGGCAGAGGCGCTGCGCTGGGCTGCTGCTCGCGGTGATAAGCAAGCAGCAGCGACTATTGAAGGCGTCGATCATTGAAT
>DATGGW010000453.1:0-3810 GCA_035308345.1 Ktedonobacteraceae bacterium
TGCGCCAGTTCGCGCCCCAGGGCTTCGCGCACATCGTAGACGTACCTGCCGTTGAGCTGGCTGGTCGCGTCCGAGAAGTAGATATACTCGAAGACACACAGCGACTTGCGCGGAATGCTTGCCAGGATTTCAGAGCGCATACCCTGCTCATCGATGGTGATAAGTTCGCCTGGTGCTACTTTGCGCGCGAAGTTCGCGCCGACGCGGTCAAAGGCGCACGATTCAGAGGCCACAATCCAGTGATCCCCGATACGCCCGACGCATAATGGGCGTATGCCCCAGGGATCGCGCATGGCATAGAGCTTGCCTTCCGCCAGCATCACCAGGCTATAAGCGCCGCGCAGTTTCGGATAGGTGGCAATCATGCGCTCGCGCAGCGTCGGCCCCTGCGCGTGCAGCAGCAGCAGCGCGATGACCTCGCTATCAGTTGTGGAGTGCAGGTATTCCTGCGGCAGTTGCTCGCGCAGGGCCGGGCCATTGACCAGGTTGCCGTTATGGGCGATGGCGATGGTTTCATGCTGCCCGCGCCATTCGCCCACGACGAACGGCCCCGCATTCTCTACGCAACTGGAGCCGGTGGTCGAGTAGCGTACATGACCGATGCCGCAGCGCGTCTCAGGCAGACCGGTTCCCGTATCGGAGAAGACTTCACGCACCTTGCCCATCCTGACACGGCTGACAACCTTGCCATCGTGATCGTACACAGCCATGCCCGCGCTCTCCTGGCCGCGATGCTGCAAGGCGGTGAGCGCGAGCGTGAGGTAGCGACTCACGTCGATGTCTTCGCCGTTCTCTTTCGCAAAAATACCCACTACCCCGCAGGCGTCATGTAGCCTCTCCATACTTCCCTCCTATCCGTCCCTACTGGGATGATTTCAACTTCCCGGTCAGGTCTGCTACCAGCGCGTAGCGGTCGGCGACTTGCTGCAAATCTGCCGGGGTCACATCCTGCAAGTTGCGATAGACCTGCTTATCGAGCATGCGGTTTTTGTCGCCGCCGGGCCAGATGCGCCAGCTATCGTTATCGATGACATCCGCTACCATCAATTGACCCTGTGGATCGCGCCCAAACTCAATTTTCAGATCGACGAGCGTGACATCAACCTGCGCCCAGGCGCGCTCGAGCGCCTCGAACACGCGCCGTCCCTGCTCCGCCATCCATGCGATTTCGAGCATAGTCGCCAGACCCAGGCTGACAATGTCCGCTTCCCAGATTTGCGGATCATGTCTCGCGTCATCCTTCAGGAACGTTTCAACCAGCACAGGCTCGAAGCGCGTTCCCTCGCTCACCTGCGGGTAACGCTTGAGATAGGAGCCGGTGGCGATGCGCCGCATGACTTGCTCGATGGGCAGCATCTGGCAGCGTCGCACCAGCAGCGTCACGTCGTTGATCTGCTGCACAAAATGGGTAGTGATGCTCTCCTCATTTAATAAACGGAAAACGTTGGCGCTGGTGACGGTGCTCCAGTGTGACTTACCTGCCAATGCGTTGCGACGCGCACCGTCGCCCGCCGTGATCTGGTCTTTGTTGACCATGTAAGCCAGGCCATCGTCACCTGGATAGGCGTAGATTTGTTTGGTTTTGCCCTCTGCCAGCAGCGGGCCAAATTCAGGTTGGTTAATCAAATTTTTCCCCTTTCGTCCTTACATCATCAATGATACTGAACAAAGAAAAAAATAATCCCGCCCTACGATAAAACGACGCCATCGCCCTCTTTGAGATAGCCGATGGTGAGTAGTTCTGGTAAGATGCGCCGCGCCGCGCTCGCAGCTTCGGGCGAGACCACTAGCGCCATACCTATGCCTATATTGAGGGCGCGGTACATCTCCTGGCGCTCTACCTTGCCCAGGCGTCCAAGCAATTCAAATAGAGGCGGGATTTCCCAGGCGCTGGTCTCGATGACGGCCTGTATGCCCGGCGGCAGGATGCGCGAAATATTGCCCGCGAAACCACCGCCTGTGATGTGCGCTATGCCCTTGATGACGATGCCAGGATACTCGCGCAGGGTCTGTATCTCACGCAGGTAGCAGCGATGCGGCCGCAGCAGGGCATCGACCAGTGGTTCCCCCAACTCTGGAAAGACGGTATCAAGTGGATAACTCGCGAAGACGCGCCGCGCCAGCGAATAGCCGTTGGTGTGCAGACCGCTCGAAGGCAGTCCCAGCAGAATATCGCCGGCATGCATGGGAGCAGTATTCAGCAGCGTGTCTTGATCGATGATGCCGACGATGGTTCCGGCAAGATCAAATGCGCCCGGCAGGTAAATATCCGGCATCTCCGCCGTCTCGCCGCCCAGCAAGGCGCAGCCAACATCGCGGCAGGCCCTGGCCACACCGCGCACAATCAGCGCCGCCTGTCGCGGTTCAAGCTTGCCCACAGCCAGGTAGTCCATGAAAAAGAGCGGCTTCGCGCCCTGCGTCAACAGGTCGTTTACCGAGTGATTGACCAGGTCATAGCCGATACTCTCGAAACGCCCGGCCTGTGCCGCGATCAGCGTTTTAGTGCCCACACCGTCCGTCGAGGCTGCCAGCGCGGGTTTGCGCATCTGCTCAACGCCGCTCAATGCGAAGACGCCCGCGAACGCCCCCATGCCTGCAAGCACTTCCGACCCCTGGGCCCCACGCAGCGCCTCGCGCATCAATTCTTTCGCGGCATCGGCGGCGGCAATATCCACTCCACTGGCAGCGTATGATGTTGTAGTGGGCGAGGATAGTACGCCAGGTGCAGGAGATATCCTAGACATCATGCCCTGCACATAATCAAAGGCGTTCTTGAATATAAGAAGGCCGTCGCCCGCGCCATTGCTGCCGCGCCGCTGCGGATGTTGGATGGGCTGCACGTAGCGCTCGGGATGCGGCATCAGGCCAAAGACGTTGCCGCGAGCGTTGCAGAGGCCCGCGATATCGCCGGTAGAGCCGTTGGGATTGTCAGGATAGATAACCGGCGTTGTGGGGGCGCCGGGGTACGAGGGCGCTGAGATGAAGGAATACAAGGGCGCGGCAGGCGAGGGTGATGCCTGCCGCGTATGTATAGTATACACGATTGGTATCTGCCTGTCTGCTTGCAGGTGAGCTAATAACGCGGAATTCGCCAGCACGAACTGTCCTTCGCCATGCGCGACGGGTAATTCGATGGGATGATTGATACCGCGTGTGAATATACAGGGGCTGTCTTGCACAGTTAATGTCACCCAGCGGCATTCAAATTGAGCCGAGGCGTTGTTGGTCAGGCTGGCAATGGGTTGTGTGTCCGCTTTATCCAGCGAACCAGGCAGCAGGTCGGCGCGCACCAGCGCCTGAAATCCATTACAGATACCCAGCACCGGTCGTCCCTCGTCGATAAACTGGCGCAGCTGCTCGCCCAGGTGAATGGTCAGATTTTTCGCCAGCAGCGTACCCGCCCCCAGGTCATCGCCATAGGAAAAGCCGCCGGGAATAACCAGAAAATGGTAGTCCAGCAGGCGCTGCGGCTGCTTGATAAGCTGGTTGATATGCAAAAGCTGCGTTTCGAAACCGGCCAGGCGGCAGGCATGCGCCGTTTCGCGATCACAGTTGATGCCGGGGGCGCGTAATATCAGGGCGCGCGCTGTGCTCATGCCTGTTCTCCTCTCCATGCGGCCTGCAACTCGTCAATAGCCAGATCAATCAACACCCGCTCAGCGGCGCGCACCTCAAAACGCCCGTTCTCTTTCACGCTGCCCAGGCAAGCCAGGTCATGCACGCCTTGCGCTCGCATGTGCGCTTCGAAAGCTTCTTTTTGCCGCGGCGCAACCTCCAAAAGGAAACGCGAGGGCGACTCGCTGAACAGCA
>DATGGW010000454.1:0-4694 GCA_035308345.1 Ktedonobacteraceae bacterium
TGTTGTGGTTTTCAACAGCGGGACTTGCCATTCGCGTATCTTCGCCAGCCGTGGTGAACGGGGTAGTGTATGTCGGCTCGGAAGATGATAATCTGTATGCCTTTGCCAGTCGGACGGGTAAATTGTTGTGGAAAGCTGCCACTAAGAGCTATATCCATTCCTCACCAGCTGTAGCCAACGGCGTGGTGTACATTGGCTCGACGGATGGCAATCTGTATGCCTTTAGCGCTGTAACAGGCAAACAATTGTGGATTACGAACACGGGCGGGTCTATTTTTTCTTCGCCGACGGTGGCAAATGGTGTAGTGTACGTCGGCTCGCAGAGCAATAAGCTGTACGCGCTCGACGCGGAAACGGGTACGATCCTCTGGACGTACACGACGGGCCGCCCCATCGATTCCTCTCCAACGGTGGCGAATGGCATGGTGTATGTTGGTTCGTGGGATGGCAAGGTGTATGCGTTTGGTTTGCCGCCTGGAGCAGCATGAATATATTTGATACCATCAAAAATCGGCGCAGCATCGGCAAAATGACGGGCGAGCGACCATCACGCGGGCAGATCGAACGTCTTTTGGAGGCAGCAACCCATGCGCCGAATCATCATCATGTGCAGCCCTGGAAATTTATTGTGCTGGCAGGGAAGGCACGTGAGGAACTTGGCGTGGTCATGGCTGAATCTCTGGCCAGTCGGTTGGTAGAGACGAGCAGCGAGAGGGCGCAAGCCATGCTCAATAAGGAGCGTAATAAGTTATTGCGCTCGCCGGTGGTGATCGTGGCAGCGGCGGAAATGCCCCGCCAGCCGCATGTGCTGGAGATTGAAAATATCGAAGCGACGGCGGCGGCTGTGCAGAATATGCTGCTGGCGGGTGAAGAGATGGGGCTGGCCTGTATGTGGCGCACGGGAGACGCGGCATATGATACGCGTGTCAAGCAGTGGCTCGGGCTTGCGCCTGAGGAGCATATCGTGTCGTTTCTGTACGTAGGTTTTCCGGCAATCCCACACCTGGAACGCAAACCAATCCCCTTCGAGGAAAAAACCACCTGGTCTGGGTGGGAAGATGTGTAGGGAAGCAGCAGGGCGACCGCAAGGGTCCCCACCATGCCACTCAACAGCCCCGCCCAATGAACGTGCTGTCTCTTCGTCGTAGTCATTGTAAGGGCGGGAGGAAGAGCGGATGTGGGGTGGAGACCCTTGCGGTCGCCCTTGTCCTAGATATATGCGGTCCTAATATTTGATCAGCGCGAAAACATCGTGGCCTTTAAGTTGTTCGCGGCCTTTCAAGAAAGTTAGCTCGACCAGAAAAGCGATGCCCGCGATATGGCCTCCCAGCTTTTCCACGAGTTCCATGGCTGCTGAAACAGTGCCGCCGGTTGCCAGCAGATCATCAACGATCAGCACGCGCTGCCCAGGACGGATGGCGTCGGTATGCATTTCAACCACGTTCGTGCCATATTCCAATGAATATTCGACACTGACCGTCTGGGACGGGAGTTTGCCAAATTTCCTGACCGGCACAAAGCCGCAGTTCAGCAGATAGGCAAGCGCAGCGCCGAAAATGAAGCCGCGCGACTCGACGCCAACGACCATCTCGATGCCTGCCCCGGCATAATGAGCGGCGAGACGGTCTAACGCGGCATGGAATGCGATGGCATTCTGTAAGAGAGGGGTTATATCTTTGAAGAGAATGCCTCTTTGTGGAAAATCGGGGATATCGCGAATCCAGTCTTCCAGTCGAATAGACTCAGGTGTTGACGACATCGAAAACTCTCTCCTCTACTTGTAAATAGCATAACACGGAGTAGCCATCAGGCTACTCCACTTAGAACACCCGTAGTCGTCATGGGTACATCTGGGCAGTGGTAACATGGTTTGTCGTTGTCCTCTACCCCCATAACGCCGTATGAAGTATACAGCAGTGTATGGCGACGCGCAAGTTTGTAAAGTATTATATGCCTTTTCCTGCGAGCGAGTATCTTCTCAGGTAGACCTTAAGGGATATTAAGTCCCTGGCGTATCCTAAGCTTGTGATGCCGGTGGTGCCTGTGGCGCCGCTGCTGGCGGCAGCGGTGAGGTACAGTACGCGCAGCGGGTCGCAGCAGCCGGAATGCTGGACAGGCAATAAGGGCAGTCGCGGGTTGGCGCGGGTTCCGCGGGCTTATCCTGAGGTTTGAAGCGGTTCATCAGGGTATTGACCGGCAGCACGACGAAATAGTAGATGACGGCAGCGATAATCAAAAAGCTGATGATCGCATTGATGAAGGTGCCAATCAGCATCGGCTTATGGGTATAAGGGATAAGAATCTGCCAGGTTGCCAGGCTTCCACCGGGAGCGGGGATAAGGGGGGTGATAACGTCGCTGACGAGCGCGGTAACAACGGTGCCGAAAGCAGCGCCGATCACAATGCCAACAGCCAGGTCAACCACGTTGCCGCGCAAGATAAACGACCTGAAGCCGCCCAGGGCTTTTGAAGCGCGATTCTCCACTGGTCGGAATATTTGTGAAGCCATGGATTCGAATCCTCCATTTAATAATGAATTAAATCAACTCAAATCGGGTAGTTAGATGTGCAAATCCTCTGTCGTTTCCATTGATTACACGCCTTACACCTCGTTAGAGGTTCAACTTCACGATAGTGACACCATCGCCACCCTCAGGCGGCGGCGCAGAAGTGTACGATTTAACTAACGGGTGGTGAGCCAGTTGTTCGCGCACAGCGGCGCGCAATGCGCCTGTGCCTTTGCCATGCACGATGCGCACAGAAGACATACCAGACATCGCCGCGTCATTCAGGTAGCTGTCCAGCTCTTCCAATGCCTGCTCTACGCGCCAGCCGCGCATGTCGAGTTGCATCGCCACTTCAGGTTGATCTTCGTAGCGCGGCAGGACAATGGCCGGTTGACTCTGTCCCTGTTCCTCCGATGCCGCCTGGCGTTTGCTGATGCGCTCAATATTATCTACGCTGACGCGGAAGCGCAGGGAACCCATCTGTACCTCGGCTTCGCTGCGGTCAGCAGACAGCCCGACCAGTTCGGCATTCTGACCGAAGCTGAGGACACGCACGGTATCGCCAATCTGCAGCGGCCCGGCGAGTTTCTCCGGATCGGCTTCAGCTTTTTTGCTGGTCCGGCGCGGAGTTGCGACAGGCGCTACCTTCTCTTCGAGGCCGCGCACTGTTTCGCGCGCCTCGCCCAGTCGCTCGCGGGTGAGATTGACGCGGCTCACGTCAACTTTTACTTTTGCCAGTGATCTCTGCACTTCTTCCAGTTCGCGCTGCGCCTGCGCTCGCGCCTCGTTCAATATATGCGCGCGCTGCTCTTCGAGTTTGAAGCGATCTTGCTCGAGTTGCTTGCGTTGATACTCTTCTTCGGCGCGTTCCATGCTCAGGTGGAAACGCTCATCCTCTAAGGATTTGCGCTCCGCTTGCAATCCCTCGAGCAGGTTTTCCATGCGCACGCCAGCGGTACCCAGGTATGCGCGGGCCTGCTCGATGACTTGCTCATCCAGCCCCAGGCGGTTGGCGATAGCCAGCGCGTTGCTGCGCCCCGGCAGACCAATACTCAGCCGGTAGGTGGGCGAGAGTGTCTCGATATCGAACTCGACCGAAGCGTTGACAACGCCGGGCTGTTCGTGCGCGAAAGCTTTCAGTTCCGAATAGTGCGTGGTGGCGACTGTGGTGACACGCCTTTCCAGTAAATAGGTCAAGATGGCGCGCGCCAGGGCCGATCCCTCGCTCGGGTCGGTGCCCGCGCCCAATTCGTCCAGCAGCACCAGCGCGCGCAAGCGCCTGCTCTCCGGTTTGCCGGTTAAGGTCTCCGACAGCTTGCCGCGAATATCAGGCGTGCCACGCCTGATATCTTCATCAATACGACGCAGTACCTCAATGATGCGGGTCAAATGAGAAGAAAACGTGCTCAGACTCTGCTCGATACTCTGTTCATCGCCGATGTCGGCAAAGACCTCTTCAAAGACTGCCACTTCTGAATGTTCGTCCACCGGGATATGCAGACCGGCCTGCGCCATGAGAGTAAGCAAACCAACGGTTTTGAGCGCGACGGTCTTGCCCCCGGTGTTGGGACCGGTAATCACCACCATGAAAAATTCGTTGCCCAGGTAGAAGTTGATGGGGACGACTTTACCTGTGAGCAGTGGATGGCGCGCGCTGCGCAGGTCCATACGCCCCTGGTCGTTGAGACGCGGTTCTGTGCAGCGCGTCATGCGCCCGTAGCGAGCCTTAGCCAGGTGCATATCAAACTCTGCCAGCAGTTCTACATCGAGGCGCAGCGCATCTGCTTCCTGCCCGATCTCAAGCGAGAGCGCGCGCAGGATACGCTCGATTTCCTGTCGTTCCGCGATTTGCAACTCGCGCAGCTTGTTATTCAGTTCCACCACCACCATCGGCTCGATGAAAACCGTCGCGCCGCTGGCCGACTGGTCATGTACTATGCCGCGCACCTGCCCGCGACTCTCCGCTTTCACGGGAATCACGTAACGGTCGCTGCGCATGGTGACGATTGGCTCCTGCAGCGCGTGACCAAATTCGTGTACGAGGGTGCGCAGGCGGTCCTGCAAACGCTGGTTGGCTCCGCGCATGTCGAAGCGCAGTTTGCGCAGGGCCGCGCTGGCTGTATCGCGCACTTCGCCCTCTTCACTGATGGTTTCTTCGATGCGCCGCGCGATATGCGGTCGCTGCGG
>DATGGW010000455.1:0-7372 GCA_035308345.1 Ktedonobacteraceae bacterium
TCTGCTGGCGCTCCCGGGGCGTAGAAACGCGCCAATAGCGATAGACCTGCGCCGCGGCAGCGCTCAGCAGGGAGAGAGGGATCACGTATGTCGCTGGTCCCCCTGCATTGGAAGGCAGAACCGGAAAGAAGATGACTGCCAGCCAGTAGGCCACCACAACTAGTGCACACCAGCGTGTCCAGCGCGGGACAAACCGCCCGGATGGAAAGAGGTAGAAGAGAATGACGAGTGATGCCTCTCCCGCCCCAAACAAGATGAGGGCGACGACGCGCAAGATGGCATTGGTCGTCAGGCTCGGCACGATAGACCCGTTGGTAAAATCATAGAAAGGGAGCGCGTTGCCAAAGGTCACGAGCGCGAACGCGCAGAAGAGTGCCATACGATCATTGGAGCGGCGCAAGAAGAGCAGCAGCCCCAGCGCCAGATACGCCAGTTGAAATGGGGCGTATTCCACGGTCAGCAGGATGCTGTAGAGAGTGGGAGAGAGGCCAAGCCGGTGCAGGTCTTGCAGCATCTGTGGGGTGAAAGTGAAGTATGCCCCGTAGGTGTCTGGCAGCGCGATGAGATTCAAAATCACCAGGGTCACGGTGACGGCGATCCAGCCTGCCTGTGCCAGCACCAATCGGCGCCCAAGAAGCAAGTGCCTCTCAGATCTATCGTGCATATCGGGACGTTCAATGTTGCTTGTTGGGCTCTGCTGCAGGTTCATAGCCGCTCCTGGTCGCTGCCTCGATAAGAATTGCCTGCGCAAAAAACTGTGGCGCACTCATCCTCAGCCATATCATAGCATACCACCGTCTTGCAATCGTTACGGGAAGCGTTACGAACTAGCGAACTTTATACATGCTTCACAGGTCCTGCCCCTTTGCAGTCACCATGCTTGTTTGCTATCCTGAGTTGGTGCTATACTCTACTTCTAATACCTGGGAGGTTAACGATAGGAGTTATATTATGCCTGATTTCTTCGATCTCTATGATTTTCGCTGCCGTGTCGCGTCACTTTATCGCGAGCGCGCAAAAGCCCTCCTGGACGGGGATGATGCTGTGGAAACCTGGCAGCGTTTTCGCGCGGGGCGAGATGAGTTGTTCGCGACCCATCCACAATCCGCGTTAGACGAGGAGCAGCGCAGGCAGTTCAAGACATTGTCTTATTTCCCCTATAACCCGGCCATGTGCGTGGCTGCCCGGGTAGAAACTGGCGTTGAAGCGGCGCTGTTCACCGTTGCTATGAATGCGCAAGAATCGATGACTATGACACGGGTTGCCCAACTGCATTTCGAACTTGAAGGCCATGCCGCGATGTTATCTCTCTACTGGATCAATATGTATGGCGGCGGGCTGTTCTTGCCTTTTCGCGATGCTACTTGCCCTGAGGAGAGCTATGGAGGTGGGCGCTATCTCTTCGACACTATCAAAGGCAGTGACTTCCTGCATGTGCCTGGCGCGGCAGTGAGAGAACAAATCCTGCTGGACTTTAACTATGCATACAATCCTTCATGCGCCTACAATTCGCATTGGGTTTGTCCCTTATCGCCTCGAGAGAACCGCCTGGATGCGCCTGTGCGCGCTGGCGAGAAAAACTTTTCACTTGAAGAGACTGCTAGATGAAATCCCTGCCTTAAAGCTTTAGCGGAAGCTTGTAGACGAGTTCTCCCCAAAGTTCCTTGCCTGTTGGTTGAAAGCCTGCAGCGGTGTAAAGACGGATGGCTCGTTCATTATCTGGATGCACCGTAATTTGAATTGTCCGGCATTCAGCAAATTGCTCTTTGATGAACTGAAGTAATAATTGTAATGCCTGCTTGCCATACCCTTGCTCCTGGTAATGACTGTCAATAAAAAAATGAAAAAACCAGTAGTTCTCTTTACTTCCCGGTTCATAAGCAAGTTCGGTAAACCCGACCATAGTGTTGTCTGCGTAAAATGCGTAGGGAAGCCAGGTGAGTCCACCTGGGCGTATATATGCTTTGGCGAGGGCGATAGCCGCAATTGGCACATAATCGGCGACGAAGTGTTGTTGTTCGGGATGCACAGCCAGGTCAAGAGCTTCTTGCCAGTTCTCGCGTGTCACTTCGCGCATTGTAATTTCATGCATGATATTCTCCTTTTGGGAGGATCAAAACCTATGAGATTCCAGCCACGATGGACGGAAGCACAACACTCGCCGTCTCGTGGATAATCACGTCGGCGTAATCGTCTAGCGGCGTCGGCTGCAGGTTAATGATAATGAGCGGCACATCGCGAGTGAGCGCCAGGCGCGGCAGCGTTGCAGCAGGCGAAACCTTCAAGGCTGATCCGATCACCAGCAACATATCACAAGTGCGTACCATTTCCCTGGCGCGAGTCAGCACTGTTTCCGGCACACGTTGACCAAAAAGGATGGTTGCGGACTTCAAATAGCCGCCGCATATGGGACAGGTGGGATCTACCTCACCTGCATCGATGCGCTGCTGGAGAGCCTGCATCGACGAGCGCGCGCCGCACAGGGTGCAGGCGGCTTCACGCGAGGTGCCATGCAGTTCTACGATGCGCTCTGGCAGGTTGCCCGCGTCCTGGTGCAGACCGTCAAAATTTTGCGTGATGAGTCCCAATAACATTCCCCGGCGCTCCAGTTCCACCAGCGCGTAATGGGCCGCGTTGGGTTTCGCAGCCGCCACTTGCCCGGAAAGATCGCGCCGTGTTTGCCAGTATTGCTGCCGCGCCTCTGGCTTTGAAATAAAATCCTGGTAGCTTACCGGCGGCTGTTGCAGCCAGATAGAGCCAGGGCTGCGAAAGTCAGGGATGCCCGAATCGGTGCTGATGCCTGCGCCTGTCAATGCGACGACGCGCTGTGACGATTGTACCAGTTCAATGGCGTTTTGCAGTTGTTGCTCGTAGCTTCGCATATTTGATCCACATCGCTAACTTTACTGATTGGTTCACGAAAGAAACCATGATCACTCTTCGTGTCCCGTACTGGAAAATCGTTCACGGAATAGCAAGCGTCACATTGTTCGCGATAAAGGTCGAATTCGTGCCGCTTACTAACAAAGCTAATTGACCGCCTGTAAGAGAGGTGTCAGGAGAAATTGAACCGGGCAATGGCACCCCGTTGATAGTAAAGGAAAACGCGCTCCCCTTGACGGTAACTTGTAATTTATTGAACTGATTCAGACCTTGCTTGATAGCTGAGAATGGATGGTTTGATTGCCCGAGTGCAATGTAACTCCTGGCATCGTTTGGATCGTACTTCAGCACTTGAAAGGAGCCGTCACCATGAATTATCAACGCATAGCAGGATACTCCACTGCTGCCGTTGTCTTTTTCACGAAACGCCAGGCCATAAGAACTCGATGCATCTGCCTGTGTTTCTTCTATAGAAGCAGTCAGCGTGAAGTTATCAGGTAATGTGCCAGCTTCGGGATGAGGGAAATACGTTTGCCCTCCGGCAGGCGCGCCGCTAATCTGAAGCTTGTACTGGTTGTTGGCGATGGAGGCAGTCAGGTAATTTAAACTGCCGATTGTCCAGTTACGATCGTTGTTCTGAAAATTTTCCGTGAATCCCTGGGACGGGGTAGGAGAAAAGAGAATGCCTGTCTTAGCCAGGATAAGCCCGATTGCCAGCAATACGACCAACCCCGCCATAATATAGCTGGTGAGCTTGCGGCGAGTATGTGGGCGGGCCATGCTTATACTTGCGCCACCAGCGCTAGTTGAGCGCGACGGCGTTCCATAGGCCGAGGCCGCGCCTGGTGTATTGACCTGCGATGGCTGTCCATACAGTGATGTCCTCTGCCAGTCGGAGTCGCCCGGTTGCGATGGAGGAAGTTTATAGGTAGCGTTGGCGTTGGCTGCCTCTAATGCCTGCGCCATCTCTTCGGCAGACTGGAAGCGGTCGGCGGGCGCTTTAGCCATAGCCCTGGCGATGATGTTTTCCAGCGTTTCTGAAGCATAAGGGTTAAGCTCGCGCAGCCGCCTGGGCGGTGTGTAGACATGCTGGAACAGCAATCCCTGTACGGTGGTGGACTGGAAAGGTACCTCGCCTGTCAGCATCTGGAAGAGTACCACTCCCAGCGCGTAGACATCAGTGCGCGCATCGACGGGCCTGCCGTTGATCTGCTCCGGGGACATGTATTCGGCGGTTCCCACGATTTGATCGGCGCTGGTGAGGGAGGGGTCCTGTGTGGTTGCGCTGCCTGTAATGTTGAGCAGCGTTGGTTCATGGCGGGCATCGTATAACTTGGCAATGCCGAAATCAGACAGCAGCAACTGGTTGGGGTCGTTAGACGAAACCAGCATGTTCTGTGGCTTTACGTCGCGGTGGACAATGCCGCGCAGGTGCGCGTGATGCAGGGCATTGCCCATTTGAAACGCGTACATGGTGGCCTGGCGTGGGTCGAGCGCGTGACCGCCGCGCAGTTTGTCGCGCAATGTCCCCCCGCCGACGTATTGCATCACGAGATATGTCAGATTGCCAAAATCGCCAAAGTCGTAAACAGCGACGATATTGGGGTGCTGTAAGTTGGCGACCAGTTGGGCTTCGCGTTCAAAGCGCACTTTGAAATCAGCCTGCTCTGCAATGTGTGCAAGAATGACTTTGATGGCTACTTCGCGGCGCAATCGCGCGTGATACGCTTTGTAGACCCGTGCCATGCCGCCTTCACCCAGTTTGGACTGGATGTGATAGGCCCCGATTTGCTGCCCAATCAGTCCATCGTTTTCCATCGCGCCAGTTGCCCCTTTTATTTTCACCCGATCTGCGAACATGCCCAGGATACTGTAACACTATTTCCCGGCCCTGAAAAGGTTATGCTGTCCCCGGTTGCGCAATCGTTTAACGGGATGTCTATCTCCACGCGCGCGCTCTGTCCAGGAAGCAGTGTTGCACCCGACGGCTTGAAGACGGTTCCGGGCATATTGTTGGCGGTGACTGTCCAGGGAAGACTTAAAGTTTTAGAAGTGTTGGTTAGTGTCACAAAACAGACATAAGTAATTCCGGGACGGCACTGCTGTGTGCCTATCAGTCTGGTTGGCGTGACCGCCAGAATAGGCCCGGCCTGAACGGTGAAGGTGACGTTGACAACGAAAGTGCTAGAACCGATAGCGAATGTGACCGTTCCCGTGTATTTGCCCGCCGTTAGCGTCGAGTTCAAGGTAGAGGCGCTAATCGATACATTAGTCGGCGCGCCAGCGCCCAGTGTGCCGCTGGGCGGGTTGGCTATGAGCCAGTTCGCGCCAGCGCTTGTTTTCGCCGTTGCAGACCAGGCGCCAACCGCACCGCAATTCGCCAGTGAGATGCTTTGTGGCGCGGCTTCTTTGACATGTAAGATGGCGATGAAGCTGAGCGTGGCTGGCGAACCCTTGATGCATCCGGCTTGCACGATGAAGGTGACATTGAGCGACTCTGTCAAGTTGCTAGACTGGTCGGAGAAAGTGATGGTCGCATTATATTTACCAGCCGCAAGTTGCCCGGCGTTGGCGCTTACGTTGATTTGCGCCTGGCCGGGTGCGCTAATTGTTCCAGAGCTTTGATCGAGCGATAGCCAGGAAGCTTGCGCCTGATTCCAACTGGCCGTCCAGTTCACGCTGCCTGTACCAGCGGTACAGAGAGTGACGGCGGTTGAGGCCGCCAGCGAATAATTCACACTCACCGGGCCGAGCGTGACTGATGAAGGATTGATGCAACTCAGCCCGGACTGCCCTGCTGGTAATGTTGCCGTCACTGTCGGAGAAGCGGTAAGTGTTGCTGATGGAGAGACTGTAGGGGTAACAGTCCCTGTAGTAGAAGGCGTTGGGCTAGCATTGCCAGCAATGATGGTGAAAGTCAATTCGGCGCTGCGATGCGTGATTGCTTCGCTTGCCTGGATAGTATGCTGCCCGGCGGACCAGTTTGGGCTGACTGTAATGTTCACGCTAAAAGTGCCATCGCCGCCGGCGCTGATGGTACTGCTTCCTAACTGCGGCGTGAATACCGCTGCGACCGTTGCGCTCAGGCTCTGTATTGTCACTGCGTTTAGCGCGTGGGCTGTTTGTATGCCTGCCGGGCGCGTATCAACATAGAGCGGGGTCGTGTTATCTAATGTTAGCGTAATACTGCTTCCAGGGAGGAAATGATTGCCGTGCAGCGAAAGGGTACCGCCGCTGCTTACACTGCTGCTGCCGCTTAGCGATAGACCGGGCGCGAAGACCGTGAACCCGAGCGTGATTATGCTGCCGATAATGAGGATAGGGATGAGAACTGCGACGATAAGCAGCGTTGGAGCGCAACCTTTTGATGTAGCTTTAGAGTGCGGAGGTTGTAGGGGCTTTGGATTAGGCATATGTATGGGACGTCTTGGCAGTTGCACAGGTGGGGTGTTGGTCGGCGCATAAGGTATATAATCGGTTGCCGCAGCGTGCCAATTGCTCTCTCCAGCCGGCATATTGCCGCCCAGGAAATTGCTTTCGAGCGGCGGCGTGTTTGCTACGGAAGCAGCTTCCCCAATTTGAGGCGTTCCCTGTACCACCGGTACATTGCTTCCAATTACCTGCGCGTCAGCGCCAGTCAGCAAGCCCATGCCCAGCATCGCAGCGCGTCGCTGCTCATCTTCGTCGTTGCTCTGCGCATGGTCATATACCCAATGCTGGGACGAGGGTTGGCCAGGCTGACCGGCAGGCGTAAATGCGTTATCTGGCGTGGGCTCAAGTTCTACCCGGCGAAAGCCGCTGCTGCTTGCCGGGTGCCCCGGTTGAGACCCTGACGTTCTTCCGCAATTCCCGCAGAAGCGAGCTCTTTCCGGAAGATCTGTCCCGCAATACTCACATTGATACATATTCTATCCCCCTTTAGCTCTGACTGCTCTGAAGAAATACTTGAGGTAGGCGGAATTTCCGGTCAAAATGCAGCAGAAAATCCAGCTCTTCCTCAGTGAACCCGAAAACCTGGGCCAGAGCGCGATCGATCTTGTCTAGTATAACGATTGACTTGCCGGGAAACAGACATTGAATAGTCAAAGTACCATGTTTGCGAAAATGCATGGTTCTCAATACAGAACTTGCCTGTAAATCGTTGCCAAGCTCGATAGATAGTTGACATAATGTGTGCAGCATTTTTGTTGGAACATTCTCAATATTGAGAGGGAAATCAAGCGTTTCACGCATATTCAAATTGCGGCCATCGCTCCTGGTCGTGACAAACCAGTAGAAGAGATGCGAGTTAAGCGCGACGAAGGCGATATTCATGCAGGCAGCTGATGTGAAATTGAGCGTCTTTAATTCTGAAGGTGGTCGTCTTTTCCCTTGTTCATCAAAGATGGCGGGAATGAATGGTGTTACCTGCACAAACCAGCTCAACTTGCGTGTGTAGTATAAAACATGCTTGCTGCCTTTAGCGATGTAATCGCCCAGACAACGTGAT
>DATGGW010000456.1:0-16938 GCA_035308345.1 Ktedonobacteraceae bacterium
TGGAGCGCTGCTGTATCTGAGCAAGATAAAGAGGCGGTGTTGGCTGTGATGGTGGTTGGAATGATGCAGGTATTGTTTGAGCTGGAGACGATGGGGCTGCTGCTACTTCAGGCTCGATGAGAAAGAGAAACGACGTGTCGGCTCCTAAACCGATAGTGGTATTATTGCTGATTGTTGCTTGCTCCACCTGTTGTTGGTTAACGCTGAGGATATTTTGCGAGGCAAGTTTCTCAATGCTCCACGAACTGCCATTCCAGCGAAGCCGGGCATGGCTTCTCGAAACTTTCTGGTCGCTTCTCACCACAATATCATTGATTTCACCCCGGCCAATCGTGACGCTTGGCTTACGAATGGGGAAGGTTTGTCCAGCAAGCGGCCCGCTCAGGAATCTGATGGATATCAAACCTGGTGGTGTGTTCCCGTCATTCATGATCATAGGTTGTCTCCTATTGTTTATCGGGCGCGATAAAGCTGGCCCCTACAGCTTGAGTGCGATAAACCAGCCGCCTGCCAGCATAAGACTGAGCAGCGCAACCAGGTAAAAGTAGACTTTTCGTGTCCATCTCGGCTTCTCTGGCCCGAAGAAGACGCACATAATTACCAGGCCCAGGCCTGTGAGAACAAGTATGGGCAGCATTAGCCAGAGTTGAGCGAGGACAAGTTGGAAAATTGTCAGAGCAGCGATCAGAATAGCTGCCAGAGCCATGAGAAGAGGACAGGCAATGAACGAGGTCTTCACGCCCAGCGTCACGGCGAGCGTTTTCGCGTTGTTTGCCGCATCTTCCTCTATATCTGGCAGGGAGTTGGCGAGGTTCAGTGCCACGCCCACTACAGCGCCGATTGGAATAAACCAGATGACCATCGATGGAATGTGCCCTACACCGGCAAAGGCATACAGGGGAAGCAGAGGCATAGCCAGCGCAAAAAGGATAGCGCTCAAAGGAGTTGATTTTAGTCCCAGGTTGTAGACCTGCCCTAGTGCCAGGTAACCGAGCGCAGCGAGCAAAGCGAAGAAATTGAGCGGCAATAAGATGCCGAACATGATGACGATCATCAAGAGACCAGCCAGAAGGGCCTCGTATGGACGAATCAGCCCGGTGACGATAGGTTTGTTTTTCCCGCCGAGCGCGTCTAGATGGCGGTCAAAATAGTCGTTGAGTATGCCGATAGAAAATTGCATAGCAGCCTGCCCGGCAAGGAGGAGGAGAATGAGTGCCCAGGGGGGATGTGGCCATGTGGCGCGCACCGCAAACAAGATGACCACCGTTAGTATGAGTAAGATAGGCTCTACATGGGCGAGCATCCAAAAGCCGGCAATCAAATCACCTGCACTACGTTTCTTCTTTAGTTCCACGTGCTAAAAACCTTCCCCGGTCCAACAGTGAAATAGCGCGTGATGGCAAACATGCAAACATAGTATAACACGAGCTTTGAAGGGAGCCAGGAAGACCACCAGGGTACGCATGTGTGCAGGCATCGCTTGCTGACAGCGAGTACAATGATGATTGCAGCGCATAAAAATAAAGCAACCGCAAAGGCTGCCTTATTTTTGCCGGTCGGGGCGAGAGGATTTGAACCTCCGACCACCACAACCCCATTGTGGTGCGCTACCGGGCTGCGCTACGCCCCGCCATTATGGACATAGCCAGTATAGCAGAATTGTGGCTCAGCGTCAATAGTTCAAGACAGTTGATGAAAGCCCAATTTTGCGGTATAATGAGAGTAACATAAGGAATATTTTCCGGTTACTCTGTGTTTCTTATAGTAGAAAGACAGAACTTGTGCGTCATAGACTTCCTCCCACTCGGTTTTCGGACCCGATGTCCAGAATGACGGACTATTTTCCCTGAGTGTAGGACCGGACCGACGGAAGATACTACTATCTTGCTGCTTGAGATACTACTGTTCATGGAGGGCGCAATATGATTGATGTACAGCCAGTAACCACTGGCGCAATGCTTACCCTGGATGATAAACAACCAGCAAACCCTGATCTGACGCGGCAGTACGACGAGATTGTGGATCGGATGCTGACGAAAGATCTAGAATATACTATCGAAGACGATGGAGGATGCCCCGGCAAGGATGAACAGGAACTAGAAGAGGATATCGCGACCATGGACACCGCGCCTCTTGAGCTAGAAGAAATACCAGAAATGCACGAAGAATTAACACAGCTTCCCACTGCGCCAACCCTGGAAACCGTCTCAATTCTTTCACTGCCGACAGTGGCTGCCGGAGAAATCACCCCTTCGCGACGTGTGTCCATGCGCCGTCGTCGTTCAGAAGATCAGGATGAAAATGCACCCAATACAGCAGATGCCGGAGAGTCGGATGCTGTGATGACCTATCTGCGCGAGATTGGCCGCGTACCGATGATTACCCACGAGCGTGAAATCGAACTTGCCAAGCGTATTGAGGCGGGCGACCGCGATGCAATGAAGCAATTCATCCTGGCGAACCTGCGCCTGGTAGTGAGCATCGCCAAACGCTACGTCGGACGCGGCTTGACGCTGCTCGACTTGATTCAAGAAGGTAATATCGGTCTGATTCGCGCTGTGCAGCGCTACGACTGGCGGCGCGGGCATCGCTTCTCCACCCATGCTACCTGGTGGATTCGCCAGGCCATCAGCCGCGCTGTTGCCGACAAAGGCCGCACTATTCGCCTGCCCGTCTACGTCAATACCGCCTTGAATCGTATTCGCCGCGAACGCCAGCGACTCTTGCAGGAGCTAGGCCGCGAGCCCACCGAGCAGGAATTGGCCGAAGCTACCGGTCTTGACCCCATTCGCATGGTTGAACTGCAGGCTGCACCCGGCGCGCCCGTTTCCTTGGAACTGCCCGTCGGCGAAGATGAAGAGCAGGAACTGGGTGATGTGCTTGCCGATACCGAATCGGCCTCGCCCGAAGATATCGCTACCACGCAGACCCTCAAAGATGAAGTGCAGCGCGTGCTCGAATCGGTGCTAACACCGCGCGAACGGTTGGTGCTGCAGTTGCGTTTCGGCCTCGGCAACAGCCAGGCTCACCCACTTGAGCAGGTGGGGCGCGAACTGGGCATTACACGCGAGCGTGTGCGCCAGATCGAGGCCGGCGCGCTGGCAAAACTGCGCCAGCCACCCGTGCTGGAACGATTGCGCGGATAAAACACTGTAGGGACGCGATTAATCGCGTCCCTACATTTATTTCCTCTTCACCTTCCCCAGATCCCTTTCCACGCCGGTGACGCCTTTCACTCTTTCCAGGCGCGCAAAGACGCGCTGCATCTGCTCCAGGCTCTCAATTTCCAGCGTGGCGTTGATGAGCGCATCCTGCTTGCCTGCGCCCACGTTTGAAGCGACTGAGGTCATGTTCACACCTACCTCGGAGACGACGGTGGCGATGTCGCGGATCAGCCCGGAGCGGTCGCGCGCGGTAATAATGACCGGGGCGAGGTAACGCTGGTAGCCCATACTTGTCCAGCTTACATTTACCAGGCGCTCGCGCTCGCGCTCGCGGTAGCGTTCGATGTTCTTGCAGTCGGCGCGATGGATGATAGCCCCCTTGCCGCGACTGATGAAGCCGACGATTTCATCGCCAGGAAGTGGGTTGCAGCAATTTGCCAGGCTGGTCATCAGGCCACTGACGCCCGCGACCTGCAAGCGGGCCGAGGGGGTGGGTTTAGTTGCAATGGGAAGCGAGAGAGGTTCATCATCCTCTTTTTGCTCTTTACCAGCGCGGGCATCGCGCTGCTGAGAGTAGTCTAGCAGTTTGACCGCGACGGCATGCTGGCGGATGTCGTCGCCGCCAATGGCTGCCAGCAGGTCTTCGAACGACTCTTTGCGGAATTCGCTCAGCAGCCAGTTTTGGGCGTCCTCATTAATTACCTCGATGCCGCGCATACCCGATGTCTTGAGTTCGCGATCCAGGCGTTCGCGCCCGATCTGGATATTGATATCGCGCTCGTGAATTTTGAGATAGCGGCGAATCTTACTGCGCGCGGCTGCTGTGCGCGCGTAATTCAACCAGTCGCGTGTGGGATGAGCGGAACGGTTGGTCACGATATCGACGATCTCACCGCTCTTCAGTTCGTAATCCAGCGGCACCAGGCGCGTTATTAGCCGCTCACTGTCGCCGCTTCCGCTTTCAGAAATGATGCGCGCGCCCGCGCATCTATCTCCAACTTTGGAGTGAATGCGATAGGCGAAATCGAGCGGAGTTGAGCCGACAGGCAGGTCTTTCACTTCGCCTTTGGGCGTAAACACAAAGATCTGTTCCTCAAAAATCTCGTCGCGTACCGCCTCAACAAATTCGCTATCGTTGGTGGTGGCAGTGCGTAATTCGCGCTGCCAGTCAGCGAGCTGGCGCAGCCAGGATAGCAGTTCTTTGGCCGAGGCGGAGGCGCGGTCGCCCACATCCTTGTAATGCCAGTGCATGGCAACACCGTATTCCGCTATTTCGTGCATGGCAAAGGTGCGAATTTGAATCTCCACCAGCTGGTCTTCCAGGCAGAAAACCGTCGTATGCAGCGCCTGGTAGCCGTTGGGCTTGGGATTGGCAATGAAGTCCTTGATGCGTCCATCTTTGGGCTTCCACAGGCTATGCACGTGACCCAGTGCGAGATAACAATCAGGCGTCGAGTCGACCAGAATGCGGAAAGCCACCAGGTCATGAATCTGGCTGAAGTCAGCGGTAGACTTGAGGTCTTCCAGGCGATCGACATCGCCCGCGTTGTGGCGCAGTTTCTTGAAGAAACTGTACAGGTGCTTGACACGCCCGGAGACTTCGGCATGCAGGCCCAGCTTTTGCATTTCGTCGCGCAGCACGTTGCACACACGCTCGACATAGGCGCTCCACTGCCTGCGTTCTGTCTCTACCTGCTCGCTCACCCAGGCATACTTATCCGGTTCCAGCACCTGAAAAGCCAGGTCATCGAGCTCGCTTTCAACGCGCGCGACGCCCAGACGCCCGGCGAGCGGCGCGTAAATCTCGCGCGTTTCCTGCGCCATCGCCAATATCTCCTGGGGATCGACAGGATAGGCGTTCTGGGAGATAAGGCGCATAGCGTGCAGGCGGTAGGCCAGTTTAAGCAGCACGACACGCGGGTCTTCCGACATAGCGAAAAACATTTTGCGCACGGTTTCGGCTTGCTGGCGGCGCAGCGCCTCGCGGATACGCTGCTTTTTCTGCTCGCGGTTGTTCTCCCCGTCGCTGGCGGCGGCATAGTTTGCCCCGCCAGCTCTATCGGGCGCGATAAACTGCGCACCGGCGCGCTTCTTGCGCTCCAGGATATTCAGGCGCAGCATGCTGCCCACTATGCGCGCTGCGGCAGCCCCCAGGGTGGTCTCGACGCGCTCGAGCGGCAGGCGATCGGCATCGACCGCTTCAAAGATGAGGCCGGAGGCGACGCCAACCGCGTCGATGTGCATCTGCGCCAGGATAGTCGCTATCGCCAGCGCATGTTCGATCAGCGTCAGCCCTTTTTCACCATGTGTCTCACCACACATGCTGCGGGCAAGCTCAAACGCCTGCGCGATCTGCTCGACTTCGGCAGGAGACATGTATTGTCGCACGATATCCAGTAATATTTGTGCCTGTTCGTTCGCAACCCCGTGTGAGTAGGGACGCGATTGATCGCGTCCGCTTGTAGACATATCTATCATAAACGTTTCCATATCATACAAAAATCAGGAATTGATGCCTCGACCGCGATCTCGCCTCACGCTAACCACATTTTTTACCTGCTGCAATCGTTCAAAGATTGGTTCAATCTGGTCAATAGCTTCTATCTCCAATGTAGCAGTAATCACAGCTTTTTGCAATGAGGCGTTGGTAGTGGATGCGACAGAAGTCATGTTGATGCCCGCGTCAGCTACCACTGCCGCCACGTCGCGCAATAACCCGGCGCGGTCGCGCGCCACGAGAATAATGGGCGCCAGGTATCGCTGCGGCTCGATCTGCAGCCAGTTGATTTCCAGCAGGCGCTCAGCCCCGTGTCCGCGATAGCGGCGCAAAGTACGACAGTCATTGCGATGCACGATGATGCCCTTGTTCGGGTTGAGCAATCCCACGATGGGGTCTCCGGGCAGCGGGCAGCAGCAATGCGCCAGCTTGACAACCACCTGCGGCGCCTCACCCTCGCTTGCGCTGGCGGTATGATGCCCGTTCTTCAACGTCTCCACTCCCGCCTTGATTGAGCCGCGCTCCTGCAATAGCGGCGTCAGGCGTTCGATTACCTCGCCAACCGGCAGATTATCGCGCCCCAGGGCCACAAGCACATCGTCGGGCGACGTATATTTCTTGTTGGCGTTGGCGTAGAGCAAGTCGTCATGCGAGACGGCCCGCAGTCCAGGGGCGCCTGCCGCCTTCAACGCCAGGTCCAGGCGCTCGCGTCCCAGTTGCAGGTTCACTTCACGCTCGTAGGTTTTCAAGTAGCGGCGAATCTTATTGCGCGCCGAGGTAGTGCGCGCGAAAGTCAGCCACTCTCGCGTCGGGTGCGCGTTCTCGCTGACTATGATATCGACGATCTCACCGCCTTTGAGTTCGTAATCAAGCGGCACAACGCGTGTTATCAGTCGTCCGCTGTCTTCCAAATTGGTGATGATGCGCGCGCCCGTGCAATGATCGCCAATATCGGTATGGATGCGGTAGGCCAGGTCAAGCGGAGTTGAGCCGCGCGGCAAATCTTTCACCTCGCCTTTAGGCGTGAACACAAAAATCTGCTCCTGGAAAATGTCACCCTTGACCGCCTCCACAAATTCGTCGGCGTTCTGCGGCAGCTCGCGCTGCCATTCGCGCAATTGTTCGATCCAGGTAATCATCTCGCGTGTAGAAAGACGCGCGCCTCCACGCTCCTTGAGATACCAGTAGCTGGCGATGCCATAATCGGCGATGCGTTCCATTTCATGCGTGCGAATCTGGATTTCAGCCAGTTGATTATCCAGGCAAAACACTGTTGTATGCAGCGACTGGTATCCGTTGACCTTTGGCGTGGCGATGAAATCCTTGATACGCCCATCTTTAGGCCGCCACAGCGCGTGAATATGCCCCAGCGCGAGGTAGCAATCATGCACCGAGTCCACCAGGATGCGGTACGCTACCAGGTCGTGTATCTGGCTCAGTTCAGCGCCGCTCTGCTCCAGTTTGCGGTTGATGCTGGACAGGTGCTTGGGCCAGGCGCGCACTTCGGCACGAATACCAGCCTTATCCATCTCCTCCTGGAGGGCAAGGCAAATCCGGTCAATAACGCCTTGACGCTTACGCCGCTCGTCTTCAACTTCGCGCGCCAGTTGTGTAAATTTGTCAGGCTCCAGATAACTGAAAGCCAGGTCTTCCAGTTCGGCCTGCACCAGCGCCATACCGAGACGCCGGGCGAGCGGCGCGTAGATTTCTCTGGTTTCGCGCGCTTTGTTCTGCTGCTGCGCGCGTGCCATTACGCTCAATGTGCGCATATTGTGCAGGCGGTCGGCTAATTTGAGCACTACCACGCGCGGGTCTTCCGCCATCGCCAGCAGCATTTTGCGCACCGTCTCAGAGCGTTGGCGGCTTTTCTGTTCGCGCGTCAGGCGTTGCCCTTGTTCGATTTGCTCCTGTAGGGGTGATCCCTTGTGGTCGGTCACCTCGCTGGACGCCATAAATTCTGTTCCTACATGCCTGCCCGCCAGTGTGTCGAACTTGGTTACGCCATCCACAATAGCGGCGACCGCTTCGCCGAAGCGCGCGCGCAAATCATCCAACGTAAAGTCGGTATCTTCAACGACATCGTGCAACAGAGCCGCTACAATGCCGTCCGCATCGATGCGCATATCCGCCAGCAGCCGCGCGACTTCCAGGGGATGCTGAATATAAGGGTCTCCAGAACGGCGCATGATGCCTTTGTGCGCTTCGCTGGCAACCTCGTAGGCGCGCCGAATAATCTCCAGGTCAATTGGAGACAGGTACTGGCGCGTCTCTGCCAGCAAATCTTCAAGTGTCATCTGCGAAAGCGCAACAGACTCATCCGGATTCATGGTCATCATGTAAAGCACCCCATGCCGCGACAAAAAAGTTCCTATAACATAGTTTAGAACACAATCACATACAATGCAATAAATATGTAGGTAGCACGTAAGTATAGTATGCTACGAATAATGCATACAGTGCGCCACAAAACTGGAATCATGCGGAAATAAAAAGAGACAAGGCCGCGAACCTGCCTTGGCCTTATCTCTTGATAAGAAATGGACTCGATTTATCGCGTCCCTGCTGGCTTAGTTGCGCGCTACACGAACCTTGTCATAGCAGGGGCTGCAATAGACGGGGCGATCATTCTTGGGTAAGAATGGTACCTGTGTCTCCACGCCGCACTCGGCGCAAATAACCGTGTGCATCTCGCGAGGACCGCGCTCGGAGCGACTACCCATACCGCCAGACGTATTGCGACGCGCTGCGCGGCAGGAGGGACAACGACCAGGCTGATTCATCAGGCCTTTTTGCTGGTAAAACTCTTGTTCACCCGCAGTGAATACGAAATCACTTCCGCATTCGCGACATGTAAGGGTTTTGTCTTCGAAATTCAACTAGGGACCTCCTTGTGATATGTTGGTATTCTTCCGGGTCCATATCCTTGCAGAGTCACCAGTTTGTTAGTTACCCCTAGCAGCGCGGGCTACTGTGCTGGGCAGACGCTGTATGCCAGACCGAGATCGGATACCGCATGCAAGCATACACCATCTTTTTACGATTTTCAAGTAGTTTCCTCATCAATTTATCTAACTTTTCGCATTTTTATACAATCTTTATGTGTATTATGTACACTAAGTAGAGCTTCCCAGGGCTACCCCTGCTCTGCTTACTTGACGCATGTGCGAAAATACAGGCACAGATAGATACTTGTTGAGAAGCTATAGAAATACATGCCACCATTTACGTTTACAATCGAGGCCGAATGTCCCGGTAGCTGGGCGCGCGCGGGAATGGTTCAGACGCCGCATGGCGCTATCCAGACGCCCATTTTCATGCCCGTTGGCACGCAGGCCAGCGTGAAAAGTGTCTCATCCGAAGAGCTGCATGAAGCAGGCGCGCAAATTATCCTCGCCAACACCTACCACCTGATGTTACGTCCCGGCTCCTCACTGATTCATGAATTTGGCGGCCTGCATTCCTTCATGCACTGGGATGGACCAATTCTTACTGATAGCGGCGGTTTCCAGGTATTTAGCCTGGGCCACCTGCGCAAATTGAGCGAGGATGGAGCTGCTTTCAGGTCTCACCTGGATGGTTCGCCGCATATGCTCACACCGGAGAGTGTGATGCAGATCGAGGCGGAACTGGGCGCGGATATCATCCTTCCGCTCGACATCTGCGCGGCTTTTCCTTGCCTGCCAGAGGAAGCAAAGGAGGCCATGCAGCGCACCCACCGCTGGGCTGAACGCGCGCTGACGGCTAAAGCCTTATACCGGCCAGAACAAACCCTCTTCGGTATCGTGCAGGGCGCATTCGAGCCAGAACTGCGCCAGGAGAGCGCGCGTTACATTGGCAATCTGCCTTTTCCCGGCCTCTCGATTGGCGGCCTTTCGGTGGGCGAACCCAAAGAAAGCATGTGGGAAATGCTGCGCTGTGTCACACCCGAATTGCCGCGAGGTAAGCCGCGTCACCTGCTAGGGGTCGGTTCGCCCGAAGACCTGGTAATCGCCGTAGGACTCGGCATGGACATGTTCGATTGTGCCTTGCCCACTCGTGTAGCCCGGCATGGCGCGTTGTTCACACACTCCGGGCGTGTGAATATCAAGTCGGCACGCTTTCGAGACGAGCGCGGTCCTGTCGAAGAGGGCTGCGATTGCTATACCTGTCGCAACTACAGCGCCGCCTATGTACATCACCTGCTGCGCGCCGGAGAGCAGTTGTATTATCGTCTTGGCAGTATCCATAATATTCGTTTCATGCTGCGACTTGCCGGTGATCTACGCGCCGCCATCATCGCGGGAAGCTATATCGCCTTTCGAGACGACTTTCTGGCGCGCTATATCCCCGCTTCGGAGAAGGTGCGCGATGAGCAGCGCGAAAAGTGGCGCGCTGCGCGTCTGCGTTAAGCTAAAGGACACTATTATCCATGCCTGAACCATACCGTTTCCTCAATACTCACGTACAGAACGCTGCCATGAACATGGCTATCGACGAGGCTGTGCTGCTGCATCACCTGCGCGGCGAGGCGCCGCCCACGCTGCGCGTCTTTCGCTGGTCGTCTCCCTCTATTTCGCTGGGACGTTTTCAGAGCGTCGAACGCGAAATTCTGCGCGATCTCTGCGTGCATCAGGGTGTAGAGTTAGTGCGCCGCCCAACAGGCGGACGCGCCGTTTATCACTGCGACGAGTTCACCTACAGCATCGTGATCGGCAAACGCTATGGCGTGCCATCCGGCATTGTTGCTGCCTACGCCTATCTCGCGCAGGGTTTGTTGGCCGCTCTGAATTTGTTGGGCATTCACGCCGAGCTGAGTGATGAGCGCGTCAGTAAAAATCCCTCTGCCGCCTGCTTCGCCTCGTCCACGCAGGCAGACCTGACCAGCGGCGGCTTCAAACTGATCGGCAGCGCGCAGGTGTGGAAGGATGACGCGCTGCTGCAACAGGGGTCGCTGCCAATGGATGACCGCTCCGCAGAATTTTTCGCCATGCTGCGTTTCTCCGATCAAGCCGCTCGTGAGGAGGCGCTGGCTGCCTATCGCGAGAAAACCACGCCGCTGCATACCTTCGCGCCGCAAGTCGCATGGGACGACGTGGCGCGCGCTTTTCGTGATGGTTTTAGCGCCGCTTTGCAAAACGAGTTTGTTGAAGGAGAGTTGAGCGCGTCAGAGTGGGAACTGGCCCGCCATCTGGAGCAAGAGAAGTATCGTAAACTGGAGTGGCGCAAAGAGCGCGTCAATCTGATTGAGGCGATGTAGGACGCGATGAATCGCGTCCCTACTTGTAGGTAGCAGCGCGATGCGCTATACTTGCAACAATATCAATAAATTACAAATAAGGAGCGGATTGTGAGCATATCTATCGACATCGCCCGTCGTGTTATGAACGCGTGTAAGCAGCGCGCTGAAGAATTGCGCAGTCCTGTCAGCATTGCCATAGTTGATGCAGGAGGGCATCTTGTGCTGTTCGAGCGTATGATGGCTCCTTATGGCTGGGCCACAGGCAATATCAGCATCGCCAAGGCCAGTACAGCCGTCATGTTCAATCAATCCACTGACGCGGTGGCGCAGTGGGGTTCCGGCATCCCTGGCTTTGCTTCCAGTATGGCTACGATGTCGCAGGGCAAGTTTATTATGGCCGCCGGAGGTTGGCCTATTCGCATGGGCGGCGCTACTATTGGCGGCATCGGCATAAGCGGCGGCAACGCGCCGGGGCGTGATGACGATATCGCGCGCGTGGGACTGGCGGCCATCGAGCCATCTCCCTCCGCTCAGCATTCCAGCTATCGTCCTCAGCAGCCGTCAATGCAGCCGGCGCCTGCTTATCCATCGATGCCATCGCATGCGCCATTGCCGCAACCGTCGGAGCCTGGCAGCGCCGCTCCGCTGCAAGCATCGAGCAGTGTGTATCTTGGTAACGAGCACGAGTCGTCACCTGATGACGGGCAGTTACCACTTGACGATTATCAGGAATCTAATGGAGGTCAGTCATGAGCCAGGAGCAAAACAACGGCATCCCGCCAGCACGACAGGGCAAGCCGGCTACTTATAGACGCGCCAATCGCAATGGACGCAAGCGCCCGGTACTGGTCACCGGTGAGGCAACAGACCAGGCGTCCGCTGCGCAGGAGCAAGAGGACGCGATGAATCGAGTCCCTACGCAAACCTCTACCCCAACTGTGACAGAGGAGACTCCCATTGTTAAGAACCGGCCCGGCTTCTTTTCTACCATAGGTATAGGCAAGAAAGAGGAGACGACGGATGCCGCAGCGGCGCGCCTTGCTCGCGCAACCCGCAACAAAGCGGTGGTTTCCGGCAAGAAAGAAGTTAAAGAAGTCAAGGAGACGAAAAAACCGGAACCGAAGGCTGTTACCAGGAGCGCGCCAGCGCGTTCCGCCGCTGCGCCGCCCCGCAGGTCCGGCGGCTTTAAGCCGCGCCACCTGATCGGCATCCTCGCCTACCTGGTCGTAGCGGATGTCGTAGGAGTGTACGAGAAGGGCTGGTTAGTAAACGCTCACGTGGAAAAGTTGCTCTTTAGCCTTGGCCCTCTTCCCATTTTTACTTCGACCGTCCTGTTCTTATTCACGCTGGTTGTCCTGTTGATTGTCCTGGCGCGCTTCGACCTCGTGCCGCGCAGCCTGTCACCCTCGCCTCGTCAGCCTGCAGGCGCAAACAGGGGCCAGTCACAGCGTAATTCCGACACGGACACGGGAGCCGCTCGCAATACTCCCTCCGTGAAACAGGGCGTCAAAGGCGCGGATGACGATCTCTATCAGGAGTATCGTGAGACGCGGCGCTACTGGCAGCGCCGCGACCGCAAAAAGTAGCTTACAGGCGACTCTTGCCGTCACTCTGGTATATGGTATACTGTGGGTATCCAGTATTCTGGGAAGATTATTCCTGCTGACAGGCGTGCAGAATAGCATGCTTGATGAGAGAGCAAGCGGCGTCTATTGCGCTTCCACGGAGGGTGTTGCTATGCCTACACGTATTATCATCGCGGACGACGAAACTATACAACGCATGGACCTCAAAGAGGTCTTGACAAAGCAGGGTTACCTGGTCGTCGGCGAGGCCGGAGATGGAGCAAGCGCCGTAAACCTGGCTCGTGAGGTTCGCCCTGACCTGGTTATCATGGATATTCGCATGCCAGACATGGATGGCATCACTGCTGCCGAAACGCTCACGCAGGAAAAAATCGCGCCGGTCTTGCTCCTGACGGCTTTCGGAGACCAGCCGCTGGTCGAGCGCGCCAAAGAAGCAGGCGTTGTAAACTATGTTGTTAAGCCGCTGCGCGAGAGCGAGGTGGCTCCCGCTATTGAGGTGGCGCTGGCCCGCTACAGCGAATTTCGCTTGATGGAAGACAAGGCCCGCACTCTCACGGAACAACTTGAAACACGCAAAATTGTAGAGCGCGCCAAGGGCCTGCTCATGGAAAAGCAGGGGCTCTCCGAGCAAGAGGCATTCCGCAAGATACAGAAAGCCAGCATGAACAACCGCAAATCGATGCGTGAAGTAGCGGAGGCAATCCTGCTGGCAAATGAAATGTAGTAGAGGCCAGATTTATCGCGCCCGTAGGGCCTTACGGGCGTCAGGGGTCGCCCATCAATTGAAATGGAGCCAGCATGTCTCCAGCGGTAGTCGTAGATGAGAACGTCGTAACTATTGTTGGTATCCGTTTTCGTCCGGCAGGACGTATCTATTACTTTGACCCGCAAGGGACATTATATACGACGGGACAATACGTAATCGTAGAAACCGTGCGCGGCGTCGAGGCCGGGCGCGTAGTGATTGCGCCTAAAAAGGTTGCGGAAAAAGAGTTAAGCGACCCTTTGAAGCCTGTGCTGCGCCTGGCGAGCGAAGACGAACTGCGCCTGATGCTCTCTTTCAAAAGTAAAGAGAAAGATGCGCTGGCGCAGTGCGCTCATCAAGTTACGCAGCACCAGTTACCAATGAAATTAGTTGAGGCGGAGTATACTTTTGATGGGAGCAGGTTGACTTTCTACTTTACTGCTGATGAGCGCGTTGATTTCCGGGCGCTGGTGCGCGACCTGGCGGCTACATTCCGCACACGCATCGAGTTGCGCCAGATCGGAGCGCGAGACCAGGCGAAGTTGCAAGGCGGCGTTGGTATCTGTGGCAAAACCCTGTGTTGTAGTTCGTGGATAACTGATTTCGGGGTCGTTTCCATTAAGATGGCTAAAGAGCAGGATTTACCGCTTAATCCCGCCAAGATTTCCGGGGTTTGCGGTCGCCTGTTATGTTGTCTCTCCTATGAAAACGACACGTATGTGCAGGCCAGGCAGACTATGCCGCCGGTTGGCTCTTACCTGGATACGCCGGGTGGCCAGGGTCGGGTTGTCTCGCACAATGTGCCGAAATCCTCGGTTGAGGTGCTGCTTGAGAGCGGTGAAATAATTCAGTGGCCCGTTGAGCAGCAGGAAACAAGAACAGCCCCCGGCGCTTGCGGCTCCTGTGGGGCGAAAGGCGGCGGTTGTGGCTCTTGTGGTGCTCGCAGCGGTGGAGGTGGCTGTGGCTCCTGCGCCTCTGGTGGAGCATGCTCCTGTTCTAGCGGCGCAAAGACGGATAACGGAGAAGGCAGCAGGGGATGTGGTTCTTGCGCTATCAAACAAAAGGCAATGAAACAACGGTCAACGAGTTAGAGGAGGGAACCTATGACATCGGAGCAGGATAACTCGCGTGCCTCGTGGTCTGATTCCAATACCGTAAGTTGGGATGCCGATTCCGATCTGATGGATATTGATGATCCTTCGACTCCTCCCTTACAGGACGATCAGGATGACCAGCAGTCGTCCAGTACGAATACGGCGAGCGATGATGACGAGTGGGAGAAGCCGCCTTTATTCGGCCGGGACTCACTGTTGCAGCTCGCGCGCCAGCTTTCCCCCGTGCTGGTGCCATTGCCATTTGCTATCCTGGTTTTTCTTTTTACATTACCTGCCGGCTTAAAAGGTCAGACGCATATACCTGCTGTGCCGCTGGCTATTCTGCTGCTTGCGCTGGTTGTTGTTCAAGGCACATTCCTTTACTACGCGGGTTCCAATGATAGTCTCTGGACGCTTTATACAGTCCTGGGTTACGCCTTATTTCTCCTGGTCGGAGTTTACGCACTCTTTGGCCTGGAAGCCAGTTTGCTCTTATTCATCGTTCTGCTGGTTATCGGCATTATTATGGGTGGGCGCGCGGTACGCCAGATACCGGAGGGGCGCGTCGCCCTGGTCTTCTCTTTCGGCAGGTATGCGCGCACATTATTTCCCGGACTCAATTTTATTTTGCCCTGGGAGAAAATCGAGGGGCGCCTGCTGAATACGCAGGAAACGACCTGGACCAGCCCGCCGGTGCGCGTCAATATCTCGCGTGACCAGGATGTAGAAATCGTCGCGACGCTCACCTACCAGCTAACGCCGGAGGATGCGCATATCGCTGCCCTCAACATGCAAGACTGGCAAGAAACCTTGCACCAGCATTTTATCGGCACCATCAAGAGCGTAGTCAAGGAATTCTCTCCGGCAGACTTTGTGGCCTGGTCTCACAATGTGCATACGCGCGCTGTAGGAGCCCAATTCATTGCGCCCAACGGTGAGGTTGATCCCACCTCGGTGACTCGCTGGGATCGGCTGAATGCAGTATTAAGAAGACGCTCGCAAGATCAGATGGCGATGCGCGGTATATTGATTAATCTTGTACACATTCAGGATATCACCCTGATCCCACACCTGACGCCCGTTGGCGGCCCTCCTCCCGGTCTGCAGGCGAGACCTGTGGATATGGGCGCGGCGCGCGGTCCGGCCCCGGCTCAACAGCCCCGACCCGTTGCCATGCCGGCGCCCGCCGCGCCAGTCGCGGCCAAATTCAGCGCGCCTCCCCCGGCCATGCCCACCCCGGCTATGCCGGTACCTAAACCTGACATGTTTGAGACCATGATCCAGATGTATAATTCCGTGCGCGAAGGACGCATCACTGACCCCAATACGATTCTCAGCCTGGCGTCTCGCTTCAACGTCATTGCCAGCGATCCTGAAGCCAGCCAGAAGTTCGACTATGACTCGGAGCGCGCTGCGAGTAACCTGTACGAGCGCGCGCGAGTGTTAAAAGCCGCTGAAGCGCATCACGCCAGCGATCCCGGAGTCCCTATGGAGGTGGAACGACCATCACGTCATCCATCTAATGACAATCTTACAGCCGGGGGATAAATCTGTTTGCTCCTATCAGATGTGGATCAATGACCTCTTGACGGATAACGACACAGGGCAATTCAGTGGTTTCAAAATGTTAGGCATGGATGAGTTCCGCGAAACCAAACATGCCCACTGGGACTTTGAGAGTGGAGTGAAGCCCTGGTGGTCTCCCTATGGGAAGAAGTGAGTTGTTCTATTTATTTTGCTTCAATAGAGTCCTCGGCTGCTTTCCCCTGCCACTCCTGCTCATACAACAAATGGCGAAAAACAGCAACGAAAAGAAACAGGTTCTGAATGTTTTATCTACATTCAATTTCCAGGGTTCTACAAGAATCAAATGCTTGAAGCGCATATACATCATGAGTTATAATTACATCAACCTATATTTATGTTCGCAAACAATGGAGAAGTTGAGGAATGCTCTTATGGACTGGTTCAAGCGAAAGCGCAAACCTGGTAACCCGAATGTAGGAGAAGAAATCGATGCCTCCATAAGTGCAAGCCAGAATAAAGGACCTGTAAATATCGAAGTTGAATCTATCGATGAACCTCCTATGAATAAGATCACACTTAGGTTGCTAAAGGAAGCATGGCCCAAAGCCATAGATGGTGTTTCCCATCAGAGAGAGAACATACGAGCGGCCTTGCAGGAACGAGTCTATGCTCTGGGCTTGACTGAACGTATCGTTGTTCTCTATATAGATAATGATGACCTCTTTTTGACGTTAATGCAAGAAGTTCAGTATCGCAATGCCATAGCTAGAGGGCTTTCTGACATACTCGGTGTCACAATAAATTTTCAAATAACGAACATTATTACCATCTCTTTTGCTATGGATGACGAAAAAGACGTGCCCTCCGTTACGTCAACTTCCCAATCTTTACATCTTATCAAGATGAATCTTGTTGACGTTAAAGCGCAAGGCCTGTTTCAGAAAACCAATCTTTATTCTCTCTTTGATCCTCAAGACGGCAGCGTTTACTCACTCCCTCTTAAGACACCGAACCTGGAACTGCACTGGTTTCGGGTGCGCAAAAACGTCCCTCCGGGCGAATATTTTGATGCGTTCTGTCTTGCTGCTCCGTCGCAAGCATCTCATC
>DATGGW010000457.1:0-6961 GCA_035308345.1 Ktedonobacteraceae bacterium
CGCTTGTGCGCAGTAGCCAATTGCTCCTCAAGCAAGCGAACTTGCTTCAGGGCTTGCTTCAGTTGCTCCTCTAAGCTCTCAATGCGTTCCTCTGTTGTCATGGCCCTAGTATATCAGACAAGGTTCTTTCTGAACAGTTTCATACTACATCGAAATAATTAAGCAAGATAATTTAGGTAAAAATATCATGAGAGTTTTTCACATACTTTATATAAAAAGCACTTCAACAATAAATTTCTTGAGTCTATTATATAAAAGCACAAGCTCTGCATTTTTAATAATGTATTTGACATTAATATATAATTATGCTTTACTAATAGAGGGATTAACTTACGAGAAACGATACTCTACGTGAGAGACTATCTTGTGTTAAATCTCCTAATATCCTAAGAAAGGCGTGTTATGGATAATTTCAATAAGATAATCGTAGTACTCGGAATACTCTTAGTAAGTATTGTTGGGCTATTACTAGTTCGCAAAATTTTACGTAACGAAAGCAATAGAGTTACCAGTTCCTTGATCAGCTCTGAGAGTGACCTTTCACTCACTTCTGTTCCATAAGTACTAACTCAGATAAAGAATTCTTTTTATCTAAGATAAATAACGGTTGCGATGCTAAAATTTAAAATGTGAACATTATCTTAGAAAGTCCAATTCTGCGTCTGGAGCTGATCAAATGGTCCATATACGATGAGGAAGCTTTGAAGCCTTGCGCCATGCTTCTTCAACTGCTGCTTAGTATGAAGGTTGCGAGGGAGTCAGTAAACCGGGGAGGAAAAGTTGAAGCGAAAGCGGCCACAGAGCGGATCGATGCAAACTCGCCTGGTCAAAAATCATCCGTATCAGCAGAAGTGAGGGTGAGCTACATTTGACAGTTAAACCAAAATATAGAGGTTAGTATCCATCGACATTTTTAGGTAAAAATGCACCTTGCTATATTTGTTAAATGTAGCAGTGACGCCGTAAAATATCTAAAAATTTGCCTTTAAGAGAATAGGATAATACTTTAGTTTTTAGCACAGCTATAAAATTGTCCCCAAAAAGCTTGCACCCCAGTAATTTTGCTGGTATAATCATCTTCGTTAGAGAAAAAAACACGACCCTCATGCCTCATGGTTTTCGCAGTTCAACAGTGTGTAGTTTGGAACAAAGAGGTTTCTGTATGGCAACAAACAATGACTTCAGCCGTTCTTCGTTCCTGATGGAACAATACCAGCGCGAAATGGAAATTATAACTGCTGCCTTAGAAGAGGAAAGCCAGGAAGAACGCGAAGAACGCCTGAGTCTTGTCGAATGTTCCTGGTCGCTTACCTGCGCCTGTTTTCAGGGACAACTTGAGGTGACTGAAGTTCCTGCCTTCGCTTCCGCGGCGTTCGCTCGCCCTTAGTCGTGTCCGTAACGTAATACAGAAGACTTGTAGTGTGCAATGCCTCATCCACCAGATCTCCTAACGGATGCGCTGACCTATCAGACGCCCGTGCAATTCGGCATGGTGTACTGGGTAAACTTTGGATATCCTTCGCTGCCGCCAGGTATCGAGGAGAAACGCATACTTGATTGGCATCCCGCGCTCGTTGTTTCCAGCGATCCCTTTTGTCGCCACGCCGGGGCGGTCAATGTTGTAGCCCTCACTTCTTATCGTGGAAAACTGCGCCCCTATCATCACCTGCTCTTAAAGCGGGATTATCCATTACTTGACACCGACAGCCTCGTCAAGACAGAATTACTCTATGCTGTGCTGCGCAGCTTGCTGGCGGATCAATATGCCATTTGCAGACTGAATGACAATGATCTGCGCGCGATCATGGGCAAGATTGCTAATAGCCTGGCGGTCACTATGTTTTATTCACTCCATTAAACTGCTTGAGATGGGATGGCCTATGAAGGTTGAATTGGAACAACTGCGCCTCCTGCCCTCTATTGATGAATTGCTGCAATCGACGCTGGGGCAGCAACTCATACACGACTATTCGCGCGCGCTGACCCTGCACGCTGTGCGCGCCAGCATCGCCCAGGCTCGCGCCGCTATCCGCGATGGCGCGCTCTGCCCCTCTTATGAGGAACTATTAGCCAGCGCAGCATGCATGCTGGAACTCAAAAATCAGCCGAATTTACGCCCCGTCATCAACGCTACGGGCGTGATTATCAATACCAACCTGGGCAGATCACCTTTGAGCCAGCCGGCGCTGGCCGCCATGCAAGCGGTAGCTGGCGGTTACTCCAACCTGGAATATGACCTGGAAGCTGGTGAGCGCGGCTCGCGCCATGCGCATGTGGCCGCGCTGCTATGCGAACTGACCGGGGCTGAAGCCGCGCTCGTAACTAACAACAACGCAGCGGCGGTGCTGCTCGCGCTCAGTGCCCTGGCAAGCGGGCGTGAGGTAATTATTTCACGCGGGCAACTGGTAGAGATCGGCGGCGGTTTTCGCATACCTGATGTCATGCGCCAGGGCGGCTGCCAGTTGATCGAGGTCGGCACCACCAATCGCACGCGCCTGGGCGATTACGAAGCGGCTTTGAGCGAGCGCACAGCCATGCTTTTGACGGTACATCCAAGCAATTTCCGGCTGGTGGGTTTCGTCGAAACAGTATCCACCGGCGCTCTGGTCGAACTCGCGCAGCGGCATGGGCTGCTGGCGATGGATGATCTCGGCAGCGGCTGTTTGCTCAATAGCGAAAGCTACGGCCTGGGGCATGAGCCTATGCCGCAGGAAAGCATCGCGGCAGGCGCGGACGTAGTGTGTTTCTCCGGCGACAAGCTGCTCGGCGGGCCGCAGGCGGGTATCATCGCGGGCAAGGCTGATATTATTCAACGCATCGCCCAACACCCGCTTATGCGCGCTGTGCGTATCGATAAGATGACGCTGGCGGCGCTCGAAGCCACCCTGCGCCACTACCAGCGCGATGAGGCCGAAACCTATATCCCCACCTGGCAAATGATCTCCGCTACTCCTGGTTCGCTCGCCAGCCGCGCCGCGCGCTGGGCCTCTCAATTGCAGAAGCACGGTATTGCAGCGCGCACGCAGCGCGGTGAATCAACCGTCGGCGGAGGTTCGCTTCCCGGAGAAACACTGCCCACCACGCTGCTTGCCCTCGATGCCGGGCATGTCCCACAGCCCTTAGACGAGCTGGCGAAACGCCTCAGAATGCGCAAAACGCCCGTGATTGCGCGCGTCCAGCACGATACGCTGCTGCTCGACCCGCGCACCGTGCTCAAAGAGCAGGATAAAGAAGTGATAATGGCGCTGGTGGAGGAATTAAGATAATTAGCGTTCATCCCCGCTCAAGATGCGCACATAGCTCCTATAGCGACGTTCATTGATGACACCATCCTCGACTGCCTGGAGGAGCGCGCATCCGTCCTCATCGACGTGCAGGCAATTGGAATACAGGCATTCGCCGAGATAGGGGCGAAACTCCACGAAGCACCAGGCCAGGTCTTCGGGTGCGATATTCCAGGTGGCCAGCGCGCGAATACCCGCGGAATCCGCCAGCCAGCCGCCGCCCGACAGGGGATAGAGCTGCGAACCCGTAGTGGTATGTCTACCCTTGCCCGTGATCTCGCTAATCAAGCCCGTCTTAAGGGCCATTCCTGGCTCGATGGTATTCACCAGCGAAGACTTGCCCACACCGGATGGGCCGCTGAAAAGAGTCGTGTGTTCGCTGAGCATCTGACGCAGGTTGTCGATGCCTTCACCAGTTTTAACGCTGGTCCAGATGACGGTGTAGCCCAATCTCGCGTACAGGGCGGCGGCGTCATCCACATAGGCTTCGCGTGGTAGATCGACCTTGTTCAGGCAAATGATGGGGCGAATCTGCGCAGACTCGCAAATGGCAAGGTAGCGGTCCAGCATGCCGAAATGTGGTTCCGGCTGCGCAGTGGCGAAGACCAGCGCCACCTGGTCAAGATTGGCGAGCATGGTTTGCTGGATGCCCTTTTTCTCGGTCGAGCCTGCATCCTTGCGTGTGAGCGCGCTCTGGCGTGGCAGAATCTCCTCGATCATGCCGGTTTTCTCGTCAAGCTGGCGCAGCCGCACATAGTCGCCTACGGACAAACGCACGGGTAATGCGCTGGCGCTTGAATCGCGGTGTTCGATGCGCTCTGACTTTGGCAGTGTGAGCAGTTTGTCGTAGCGCGGGCGCGACTTGCTTATGGATTTTGCCGATTGAGCCTGGGCAAAGGCTTTTTTGAGTTTGCCGCGCAGTGTGCAGCGCAGCACGCCAACCTCGGTATGAACGTCGTAAATGCCGTGCGCGCCGTTCAATACCACGCCGGTAAGCGTCTCCGCATGTGTCTCCGGGTCGTTAATCAATGTGTTCCCTCCGGGAGAATAAAAAAACACGGTTCAATCAATTCATTGATGTCTACCGTGCGGAGGGAACTGCTCATTCGGCCATGTCGCGCCTTTAGCGCATACCAGGAAGCGGTTTCTGCTTTGAGTTGTCCTGGCGAGTCCGCTGATTGCCCTCAACGCGGGTAGACAAGGTGCATGCAAGCACAGTTAATGCAAATGTGTGCTTTCCCATATGTCGCACCTCCTACTAAGACTGGCAAGCCAGAATTTAGACAAACATCTCTCTTTGTGATTAGAGCATACTCGATAAGGCGGTAGTTTGTCAACAGAAAATTAACGTATCTCAAAACGCGCTTCCACCCTGCCAAAATAGAGGACATCACCATCTTTGAGCGGCTGCAATTCATAGGGGGCAAGTACTTTGCCATTCAAGCGCGTCTTGTTGCGCGAGTTGCGGTCCTCTACCATCCAGGTTTCTTCCTGGTACAGAAGCCGCGCGTGTTTTCGTCCCAGCGTCATGGTCTGATCCTCGATCTGGATATCTGGATGGATTTCGTGCCTGGGATCTTCACGTCCAATAATCAACTTCTGCCCGTTAAGATTAAATACCTGTCCGCTGGATACGATCACCAGCCTCGCCTGAAGCTGGCGTATAACGGGACCGCGCATAATCAGTTGGATTTCTTTAAGAGCGTCGATAAACTCGCGCGGCGTCTGGTAGCGGACAGAGGGTGACTTGGCCATTGCGCGCTGCATAAATGCATCTATTTCGGGGGGGATTTCGGGACGCTGGCGGTGGATTGACGGAACAGGGTCATTCATGTGTTTGAAAATGATATCGACCACCGTTCCCCCGCTAAATGGTGGATGCCCCACCAGGCTCTCGTAGAAGACAACGGCCAGCGAATAAAGATCGGAGCGAGTGTCGGCGTCGTGCCCGCGATGCACCTGTTCTGGTGAGCTGTAGTAAGCGGTTCCCATGAACTTATCCGAGGTAGTGATGGTTGGCGCATCCATACTGCGAGATAGCCCGAAGTCAGCGATCTTTACCACTCCCTTATTGCTGATGAGGATATTCTGCGGCTTGATATCGCGATGGACGACCCCCGCTTTGAACGCGGCATCCAGTCCTTCGGCAGCCTGGATTATGTAGTTGAACGCGCGCAGTCCCTCCATCGGCCCGTACGTCTGGATGTACCATTTGAGGTTCTGCCCATCAATATGATGCATCATGATGAAGTATATTTCGCCTTCGTTGCCGTAATCCACCAGCCGCACCACGTGCGGATCATTCAGGCTTTGTAAAATATAGGCTTCCCGCTTGAAGCGTTCGAGCAACTCGCTGTCATTTGCATGGTCAAGATGCATGATCTTCGCGGCATAGAGATAGTTGGTGAGCAGGTCGCGCGCAATATACACAGAACCGAAATTGCCACTGCCACGCTCGTCAATCAATTTGTAACGCCCATTGATGACATGCCCAAGCAAATCGTTCTTCATCTTGTTTCCCTGATATTTCTATTCCGAGAGACTATATTCCCTGATTACCAGAACCAGACATTCCCACCTGGCACTTCTCTGCTATATTACATTATTTAGAAGGTGTTGTCATGCCTGTTGTATGGTATACTATGTCTACGAAATGTTGTTGTGTCTAGTAGCGCATGGGCCGGGCTAGAGGAGGAAGCTCCGGTTGACGAGGTGGAGGCTGTTCGGAATCATCAGCGGGGAGCCTCCAGGGTACGTCATTACCCTGAGAAGGAAGCGCGCAAACCTGGTTGGCAACGACCGGCACAAAACGCTTCCAGTGATGTAGAGAATCTCGATCCGAGTATGGTAGGGGCGACCCTTGCGGTCGCCCTGGCAACAGACAACCGAATCGTTGATATCTACCTGACAACAGAAAGGATACCCGACTCATGTGCGGTATCATTGGTTACGTCGGGCCGCAGGGCACCGATGTTACTTCCATATTGCTTGACGGGCTGCGCAAGCTTGAATATCGCGGCTATGACTCCGCGGGCATTGCTGTATTAACCTCAACCGGACACCTCGAATTGCGCCGCAAGGCTGGCAAAATCGCCAACCTGGACGCCGCTGTTGAAAATGGTTCGCGTCCCCACGCTGGTTCGCTTGGCATAGGCCACACGCGCTGGGCCACGCATGGTCGTCCCAACGATGCCAATGCCCATCCACATCCCGATTGCACAGGCGTCCTGACGGTGGTGCATAACGGCATTATCGAAAACTATGCCGAACTGCGCTCCGAACTGGAACAGGAAGGACATACCTTCCGCAGCGAGACGGATACCGAAGTGCTCTCGCATCTCATCGAACGCTCCTACTTCGGCGAGGCGCGGCGCGACCTTGAACTATCGGTGCGTCTCGCATTGCAGTCTGTGATCGGCGCGTATGCCATCGCTGTCGTTAGCTCCGAACAGCCCGACCTGTTGATCGGGGCGCGACTTGGCGGCGGACCGCTCATCGCGGGTATCGGCCAGGGCGAGCAGTTCCTGGCGTCGGACATTCCCGCTATTCTCAAGCACACACGCCGCGTGCTGATTATGGAGGAAGGCGAGATCGCTGCGCTGCGCCCGCAGGGTGTCTCCATTACTCTGCTTGATGGTACCCCTGTACAGCGCGAACCCCTGACTATCGAGTGGGAC
>DATGGW010000458.1:0-6421 GCA_035308345.1 Ktedonobacteraceae bacterium
TGCCCCGCGTTAGCCAGGTGCTGGAAGCCTCACCGGAGCGGCCCTACCTCGCTCTCCGCCTGGAACTCGCCCCCACCCTCGTCAGCTCGGTCATGGAGGAGGCTGGGCACCCTTCTCCTCCTGGCGAGGCGAATATCCGGGCCATCAACGTCAGCCCGTTGAATGGGCCCCTGCTGGATGCCGTCGTGCGGCTTGTCAGGCTCCTGGATGCCCCTGACGAAGCAGCGGTCCTCATGTCGCTGATCACGCGAGAAATTATCTACCGGCTCCTGGTGGGAGAGCAGGGTAGCCGGCTCCGTCACCTGGCAATTCTGGGCGGCTACACCTCCCACATCGCCCGAGCGGTCGCGCGACTCCGTCAAGACTTCGATCAGCCCTTGCGCATCGAGCAGATGGCGCGCGAGCTGGGCATGAGCGTCTCGGGGTTGCACCACCACTTCAAGGCCGTCACGGCGCAGAGCCCCTTGCAATTCCAGAAGCAGTTGCGGCTCCAGGAAGCCCGGCGTCTGATGCTGGGCGAAGACCTGGACGCGGCAAGTGCGGGCTATCGCGTGGGGTATCACGACGCCTCCCACTTCAATCGGGAGTACAAAAGCCTCTTCGGCCTCCCACCCATGCGCGACGTGCAACGGCTGCGGGAAGGGGCGCTGGCAAGTGCTGGCCGATGAGTCAGGCCAGGCTGCTCAGTAGATTAGTAAAAATACCAGGCAGGCAGGCCGAACGCGGTCTTAAGGCTTCATGATTGCGCTATGGCGCCTGCTGCGTGTCGCCGAGCTTCCACGTTCCATTTTCATTGACAAGTACGCCAGAACTCGTCAGCGTTTTCCCATTTCCGAGCGTGACTGTAACAGTGCCATCCGCAGTAGTGCCGTTGTTGTTTGTTACCGGACTGGCGACGCAATTTTTAACTCCGTTACCACCAAGTGGAGTATTGATGACAGCCAATCCTAATTTGATGGAATTTAAGGTATTATGCTGTTTTGCATTCGTCGACTCGAGATTGAAGAGGCCCTGTGCATCGTTGTTCTCCAGCGCTGTACAATAGGCCTGCAGTGTTTTCTCCGGCGTTGAGCGATTGAGGAAGATGTAACCTCCAATAGCGCCTACGATTATTACAAGCAAAACCACGATGCCAATAACTAAACCGGTGCGACGTTTCTTTGGCTGCGCGGCAACTGCAGCACCAGGCCCGCCAAACTGTCCAGGCGCGCCTGCCCAGGGCTGTTGCGGGTAACCCGGCTGTGACTGGGGATAGCCCTGCTGCTGTGGGAACGATTGCGGGGGCTGTTGCGGGTAACCCGGTTGTGGCTGGGGAAAGGCTTGCTGGTAGCCTGGTTGTTCAGCCTGTGGATAGTTGGGGAAAGAAGGAGGTGGTTGCTGGTAGCTCGCATAGTCAGGTTGCGACGCCGGAGTATAACCTGGTGGTGAGGACATGGGTGGAACCGCGATGGTTGGTGCGTAGCCGGGATTGACGTATTCGCCAGATCCAGCTCTGATCGTTGCATCGGTCGCATCGTAGGAGTCGGCAATTTCGTAGGTGAGACTGGTCGCGCCAATGCGAATTACATCACCAGAGGCGAGCAAGCGCGGCGTCTGCGGTTCCAGGCGCTGCTCATTGACGAAGGTGCCGTTTCTGCTATTCAGGTCAACCAGCAGGTATCCCTGCGCACCGGGTCGAATTTCGGCATGATGGGAGGACGCCTGCTGGTCCTGCAATGCCAGTTGATTATCAGGCGCGCGACCAATGGTGAGAACAGCAGGTATGAGGTTAATGCGACCAAGTGGACTACTCAGACTGGCTTCCATATATCAATTACTCCTTCTTTTATCCTGCCTGTATGCCATCGATCTTCCAATCGCCGTTGCTGGCAGGGTCCTGAATAAGCGCAACGATGTAGGGGGATGAAGGGCCTGACGAGTTGATGAACACTATGCTGGCGGTGCCAGTACTGCCAGAAGCACTGATAGCCCCGAAGGTGCAGGCCACCGCCTGAAATGTTTTCGCGAATTGCGCTTCCGGATTCGCGCCTTTCAAAGCGCTCGAATACTCGTTATAGGCTGTTTGAACATCCCCGGCGCGCAAGGCATTACAGAAAATCGTCAAGGTTAACTGCGGAGAAGAGAGCAGCATACTGATCTTCCAGCTATTGTTTTCCTGGACGAGCGAAATAATACCTGTGTAAGTTTGACCGGAAGATATCTGTGTAAGATTCGCGGTCGCCTCATTACTTGTAACATTCGCGGAGTCGTGAGTGCAGGTAGTAACGCGGCCAATAGCTCGCTGCGCGCCTGCGAACTCTGATTCGGATTCTGTGCTTTGCAGCGAAGAAGAGAGCAGGGCATAGGCGCTGCGGTAATCCTGTCCTTGCAGGGCATTGCAATAAGCATCCAGGGTTTTCTCCGGTGTAGCGCGTGTATAGTATACAATAGCGGCTCCCCCTGCCAAGCCCACGACCAGCACAATAGCAATGGCAATCCAGAGCCAGCGGCGGCTGGCGCGCCGCGCCGGGAGCGGGTAGCCTGGAAAAGGTTCGGCATATGGCGAGTAAGTTCCGGCATAGCCGGGCGGAGGCTGTATAAATGGCGGCTGCCCATACCCCGGCTGCATGTAGGTCTGCGGTGAAGCATACGGCGGATTTCCGCCCTGGGTTGGCATGGGTGGAAGCGACTGGCTGACCGGCGGCACGCTCGCGCCTGGCATCGTGTCTGAAGAAACGTCAACGGCGCTATTTTCTTCATAAGTGAAGGTAGTATCACCCAGCGCAATCGTGCTGCCAGGAGTCAGCAGGTGTGGTGTGTTCCAATCGAGCCGCTGCCCGCTCACATAGGTACCATGCGTACTGCCCAGATCAGTAATACTGAATCCCTGACCCTCCGGTCGAATTTCGGCATGATGCGCCGATACCTTCGCGTCGTGTACGACCAACTGGTTATCCGGGCTGCTGCCAATCGTGAGAACCGCAGCTTCAAGCACCGTTCTCCCCAGAGGGCCGCGCAATGCCGCTTTCATAAAAACTACCTCCGATACCGTATCCAGGGCGATCGCGCAGCGGGACCCGCGCGGTCGCCCTGGCAGCTACTGGCTCTGTAGAGTATCCATCTTCCAGACTCCATTGGCATCTTGAATGAGTGTCACACTGGTTGTACTGACTGATCCGCTTAAAGACCCTGAGTTCGCAGGGAACCTCGTAGTAAGCGTGGCTCTCGCGCTGGAACCGCTGATAATCGCGGGAGTATGCGTGCAGACGGTCGCTTTGATTGCAGAAAATTCCTCTACAAAGAGAGCGCCTTGCTGGCTTTGTAATTTACTCGATAACTGATTGTAAGCAAGCTGCCCATTACCGTTTAGGAGCGCATTGCAAAAAGTGTCGAGCGTCCTATCCGGAGTCGAACGATAAAAAGCCACAGAGAGAAGCGACACAATGATGATTGCAGCCAGCATCATCCCCAGCGAAATGTAGAGCCGGCGGCGATCTTGCTGCCACAATTGCTGTTGGGTTGGATACGATGTCATACCATCGCTGATCCACGGCTGCGATGTATATGGAAGTTGCTGTGGTCGCGGTTGAGTCAGCAGAGGCATGCGCGCAGGCGTTGGAGCAGGCTGGCTCCCGGCATAACCACCTCCTGTGCCATAGCCGCCGTATGACGACGAGGGTGCAGGAACAGGCGCGTTGCCGATACCTACGCCAAGCGTTCCAGTTGGGATAGATGCGGCGCTCTGGTAGAGTTCGTAGGTGAAACTGGTATCGCCAATTTGAATCACGTCCCCCGATTGCAGGGGTCGCGCTATCTTAGGATCAAGCCATTGACCGTTGACTCGCGTGCCATATGCGCTCTCCAGGTCTAGAATAGCATATCCTGAGCTGTCGAGGCGTATCAACGCATGATGAGCAGCGGTTCTAATACCGGTGACGACTAACTGATTATCGGGGTCGCATCCGATGGTCAGTTCGCCCGAACCCAGCGGAGTACGTCCCAGTGGCCCCAGCAGCACGGCTTCCATTCGTTCCTCCTACAATTTCCATTCTTCATGATTAAGCTGATCAGAAATTGATAAACCAGGTATGATTTGACCGGTCGCGCCTACGAGGACGACTTGCATGTCATGCTCCTTTTAAGAGGAAACCGCGGCATAGAGCCAATGAATTTAAGCGCATTCTAGCATACAACTGGAACCCTGTCGAGTCTCGTTGAACTTGCCTTCAAAGGCAAAGCATGCAATAATTGGTGGGAACTCTGTATTCATCGCATATTTACATCTCAAGCAAGGTAAAGGCGGCAGTTGTTGAACGAGAACATTGAAATTGCGCATCAATTGGATTGCATTATTAGCACCAACAGGCTAACCAAAGCATTCGGTAAGCTGGTTGCGGTGAATGACCTGCATCTTGAGGTGATGCAAGGCGATGTCTTTGGTTTTCTTGGTCCCAATGGTTCCGGTAAGACGACTACCATTCGCATGCTGCTCGGATTGATCCGTCCAACGGCGGGTCGAGTGGTGATGTTTGGCATGGATAATGCTTATCAATTACCAGCCATTCTTCAACGTGTGGGAGCAATTGTAGAAACGCCGGTATTTTACCCCTATCTCTCCGGCATGGACAATCTTTTCGCGGTCGCTGCCGCCTCCGGCATGCAATCCGGCAAGGCCAATCGCCGCCGCATTGAAGAAGTGCTCGAACTGGTTGAATTGCGCGCGCAGGCAAAAATGGCGTATCGTAAATATTCGCTGGGTATGAAGCAGCGCCTGGGCATCGCCGCTGCGCTGTTAACCGATCCGGAGCTTATCCTGCTGGATGAGCCGACCAACGGCCTCGATCCCTCCGGCATGTTTGAAATTCGCCAACTCATCCACCGGCTGTCTGAGCTTGGCAAAACCATATTTCTCTCCAGCCACCTGTTAAACGAAGTGCAGCAGGTCTGCAACCGCGTCGCCATTCTCCAGCGAGGCAACCTCGTCAAACAGGGCCACGTGGGTGAATTACTGCTTGGCAGCGAACAGGTACTGGTGCGGTTGAATGCGCCAGAGGAGATGCAAGCGGCGCTGGCAACATTACGCAGCGCCAGAGAACGCGGCGCGGACTGGATCGGCGCTATCCGTGTTGAAACGAATAGACAGGGACAGCCGATACTGCGCATCGATGCGCCGAAAGCGCATTCAGCGGAGATCAATGCGCTGCTGGCGGCCAGCAACCTGTTTGCCGCCGAACTCCATCCTTACGAGGGCAGCCTGGAAGAGGTCTACCTGCAATTGACGGCTCCAACCCTGCCTGGCGAGCGGCGAGGTATGGCAGCCCTGGCGGAGAGAGCATTTCTGCCGGAAGTTGCCGGTGAGAAGAAGGCAGGTTTACTATGAGCGCTCCATCAATTGTTATGGGGCGGCAGGATTACCCGTCCGTTGTGCTGCGCCTGGTGGGGATGGAACTCTATAAACTGCGCCGGAGAACCCTGTCGAGGGTAGTGGGGAGCATAGCAGTTACGCTTGCTATCCTGCTCTTCCTGCTCATTTCCGTCGCGACCATTTTCACGTCTAACGCGCCAGCCTCTAGCTTCATACAAACATGCCAGTCACAAACCGCGCCTGGCAGCCAACCTGCGAGCGGTCCAGCGGCTAACTGCGCAACGCCACCGCCAGCCGTGGTGGCGCAGGATCGCCATGCGGCCTTGCAAGAGACATCTGCCCCATTACGCCTGCCCGATTCGCTGAACGTCGCTGTGCAATTCGCGCTTATTGCAGGCACTATCCTGATTATCATCCTGGTCGGTACCATTGCCGGGGGAGAGTATAGCATCGGCACCGTGCGGCTCATGTATACCAGGGGGCCAACACGCACACAATTTCTGATTGCCAGGCTGCTAGCAGCGTTTATTATTATCGCGCTCGGCATGCTATTGATGACCATTCTGGGCATACTCAGCGGGCAATTGCTCAATCCACTCAGCGGCATTACGCAAAACGGCGACTTTTGGAGCACCGGCTGGGCCGGTCACGCCCTGCTTTACCTGTTTATCGGCATGATCAACTGGTTTATGTACGCCGCCATCGCGATCTTCTTCGGCACGTTGGGCCGCTCTACGGCTGCCGGGATCGTCGGAGCGCTGACCTGGTTTTTTGTAGAGCCTGTCCTGGGAAGTCTTCTCGGTTTTCTTGGGGGTTTTACGCCAGGGCCTTTCGGTGATTTCCTGAAAGCAATCCCCGATTACTTCATCGGGAACAATTTTAGCGCCTTGCTAAGCGACCAGGGCCAATACCTGTTCGGCGGGTCCACCACATCCACCCCTGCAATTTCTGTCATGCACGCTGTGCTCGTATTACTTGTTTACTTTGCATTTTTTATTGGATTGACCTGGTGGATAAATGAAAGGCGCGATGTCACCAATTGACGCAACAACAACATCATGCGGTCGTGGACGCGAT
>DATGGW010000459.1:0-7119 GCA_035308345.1 Ktedonobacteraceae bacterium
CCCAGGAATGTCCGCAATCTCAGGTTCCGCTTTCAGCAGTTCGTCCACGCGATCCATCGCACCGGATGCCTGCTGAAGGGTCTGAATGATACCCGAAATACCTTGCATCGGGCCGATAATCTCTCCCATCAACAAAAGAAATGTGAACAGCGTCCCGACTGTCAAATCTTTGCCAATCACAAGCCATCCACCTACGCCCAGCACAGCGAGCTGGATAGTGTAGGCGATGGAGTTGACGGACAGACCGAAGATGCCAGAGAGGAACGTCAAACGGATGGAGGAGCGGAAAAGTGCGTTCAGGTTGCGAGAGTAATCGCTGACCACGCGCTCCTGCAATCCAAAGGCCTTCACTACGGCCTGCGCGCCCAGGTTTTCCTGCACTGTACTGGTTGCCTCGGCAAGATGCTGCTGGCGCTCGAGGCTGGCACGAGATGTGGCAGGACCGAAGTAGTGCCCGGTAATATAGAACAGGGGTGTGCCTACCAGCGCCACCAGTGCCAGCTTCCAATCTATGATGAAGATTGTGGCGATTGCGGCAACAAGTGTCAGGATCATCTGAATGCCTTGTTCCAGTGCTTCGCTGAAAGCAAACTCGATTTCACCCAGATCATTTGTCATGCGTGAGAGGATATCTCCGGTCTGCATCACCTGGAAGAAGCCTGGGTGAAGATGCTGGATGAGCGTAAAAATACGGAGGCGTATTTCTCGCAGTACACTTTCCGAGACGTACGCCGAAAGGTAACTCTGACGAAGCAAGACCAGGGAGACGAGAATGAACGCCCCGATTACTATGCCCATAATCACAAACAAGGCATGCAAATCTCTAGGAATCAGCGCCGTATCGATCAAGATACCCTGCATCCTGGCCAGGCCAATACTGAACGCCACCGAGCACGCGAGATAAATAACGATCTCGACAACTTGCAGCCAGTACGGTCGTAGATAGCTGCCGCCCAGCTTGATGAAGCGCAGTATGCCGCCTGGCCGGGCAACCTTCAGCGTCTTGCGCCATGCTTTCTCCAACTGCCTGATTGTGCGTCCAAAGGCGATGGGGGCCACGTCATCTGCGGTACTGGCTTGCAGTCGGCGCACAAACTCCTGAAAGCGGCTCCCACCATAGGTACGAATGAGGAAATCGACGAAGCTGGCAGCGACGGGGTAGTAGATTTCCTGCGTCTCCGGCGTTGGACCAGGGAGCAGTGCCTTCAGCGGTGGCAATGTGTGTTGTGTCTTCGCCTGCGCCAACTCCGCTATCACCTCGTCGTCCGAAGAAGCGTCCTCGAGGCTTTGTGTGATGTATGCCAGCAAGCCATCGACGATCAGAGGCGGCAGTGGATGTTCGTTGCCGGGGGCGATTCCCAACAGCACCGAGAGCAGTGATCGTTCCAGGCCGTTGCCCGGTGCATCGGCTCGATAGATCTCGTGAATTTCTCTTGCGCTGGTGATAGCATAACCACTGCTTTCGAGCGCTTTACCCAGTTGCGAGTCCGTCAGCATCTCGGTCAAGTAGACATCGATAGTGTTTGCGCTGCTGGCGTCAACACCTGAAAGATTGGCGAGGAGGTTGTAAGCACGCTCGAGTCGCTCGCCGATCAGCGCCAGGTGCTGCTCGGCAAACGACTCGGAGGTGTAGTGGATGCGGAAGTGCGGGGTCTGCTGGGTGCGCTGGTCGATGCCCTGCACTCTCTTCTCCTTTCCACTGCAATGGAACCCGGCACGAAGGCCGTGAATTGTCAGTTGCGTTCGGTCATCAGTCAGCAGAGCGCAACTTCAATGTTCCACCAAAGAAAACTTTAGCGCCACCTTCTCTTGAATGCGCTCTTTACAAGCACCCTCACTGAATCCACGCGCCGGGCGCTAACTGTCGACTTCATGACATATCCCTGAACGTCGCCTTCCTGGGATGTCGCGCGCTCAAGTATTTCAATAAGGGCTGCCTGTTCGCCCGGCGCCAGGGTCTGGCTGAACGCCTCCAATTTTTCTCCCAATGACTCTACATCGTTTTCGGAAACCTGATCTGCCATGATAGAACTCCTTTCCTGGCTGCGTTACAAACAGCCCTCTCATCGTATAGGGGCCCGATTTATCGTGCCCTCTTCTGAGTTCAAATACTTGAACTTCTTGTCCCAGTATAGTCTGCTAGATAGCGCAAGCACATCGTTAGAACAGGGTATTTTAGAAACAGTGCATAGTTAGAAGTGGGTACTTAGAACGAACTAGAAGGATGTAGGGGCAATCACAACGACAATTGTACCTGTAAGAGCAGCGCCCCTACAGGTACAATTGTCGTTGTGATTGCCACTACTGTCATATTTAAGCAGGGCGAGCAGCAGTTCCCTGAGGCATCTCAACCTGTTTCATCTTAGTGCCCAGACCCACCAGCATCGTACCCATTCTCCCTATTGCGATCCTGGCCACACCTGGCCGGCGCGGGGGCAGGGCCGACGCCACTAAGCGTGCGTGTTCCGCCTCGCGCAGAAGATCAGCTTGATGCGCTTGAACAACGTGCTGGTACAAGTAGTTGTACTGATAGCCCTGCACATCTTCATCCTCTGCGGGGGTCTGCTTCAACTGCTCCATCAGAGCGACTCGCTCACTCGGTGTGAGCGTCTTAGTAAACTCCGTCAATTTGCCGGCTAATGATTGAAGATCGCTTTGGGAGATTGTCTGATTGTCTGCCATGATTGTTACTCCTCCTATTCAGACTACCAACGCCGCTCATCTGGCGGCTTCACTCAGGTGATCTACAATGAAATCCATTTCTAGCTACATCGTATTCCGACCTTAAGATTGTATCTAACTCTGAGAGCCGATGGGACCAAGGTCATCGGGGTAGAGGATATCCAGTAATCCGACAACCAGCAGTTTTCTGTCGATGGGGTAGTCATGCGGCTCGAAACTGAATCCCTGAACATCGCTCCCCTCAGGCATAGCTTGCTGAAGCATCCGTGTAAGGACTATTTGCTCGCCTGGGGTGAGGGTCTGGCTGAACTCGGCCAGTTTTTGCCCCAACGACTGAACATCGGCCTCTGAAAACTGAGGTGTCTGCTCACCAGGCATTGTGGACCTCCTTCCTGTGTGTATAGTATGGTCATCCTACAAGCCTGAATTCTCTTGCTTCCAGTATAGTCTGCTGAATATGACAAACACATCGTTAGAACAGGGTATTTCCGTGTGGAGCGAGAGTATGGACTTATACTTAAAATGAACTAGAAGACTTCTTTTTACTCTCGACTCTATGATATACTACTTGAGATAATCTGGGCTGCACCTCTCTTGCTGACCGGGTGCAAGCAAAGAGAAGTAAATACTTTCAAGGCAATGAGCAACGGGGTATAGAGAGGAAAAGGCTGCCCATGTCTGAGCTACCCACTGGAACCGTGACCTTTCTGTTCACCGATATCGAAGGCAGCACCACCCGTTGGGAACATCACCCCGAAGCCATGCGTGCAGCCATCGCCCGCCACGATGCCCTGCTGCGCTCGGTGATTACGGCTCATGGAGGCTTCGTCTTCAAGATGATGGGTGACGCCGTTTATGCCGTCTTCGCTCGTGCACCCGATGCCATGACTGCAGCCCTTGCCGGACAACGAGATGTTGCCGCTGAAGATTGGGGCGCTATAGGGCCACTACGGGTGCGCATGGCGCTACATACAGGGATCGCCCAGAACCGTGATGACGACTACTTTGGTCCCACCCTTAACCGTGTAGCGCGTGTGCTTTCCACTGGCTATGGTGGCCAGGTGCTCCTTTCCGCTGCTACCTTTGAACTGGCCCGCGATAGCTTGCCAGAGGGGGTGAGCATGAAGGCCTTGGGCGAGCATGCCTTGAAGGACCTGCTGCGACCAGAAGCAGTCTACCAGCTTGTAATCCCCGACATGCCAAACGAGTTTCCTCCTTTAAAGTCCCTCTCCCAGCGCCCTCATAACCTGCCCACCCAGCCCACCCCCTTTGTGGGACGTGAGCAGGAGATGGAGAGTCTGTACGAACTGCTGTGCCGTCCAGATGTGCGGCTAGTGACGCTGACCGGTCCGGCAGGAATCGGTAAAACGCGCCTGGCGCTGCAAGTGGCGGCTGAACTGAGTGATGTGTTCGCTGACGGACTGTTTCTGGTGCCGCTGGCTCCGGTGAATGAGCCTGAGCAGACCGTGCCCACTATCATTCAGACGCTGGGCATCAGCGACCTGAGCAACCAGGCTCCCCTCACGCTACTCAAGTCTGCACTCAAAGACAAGCAGATGCTGCTGTTACTGGATAACTTCGAGCATGTGATTCCAGCAGCGGTACATATTGCCGAACTGTTAGCTACATGCCCTCGGCTCAAGATCATCGTAACCAGCCAGGTGGTACTGCGCCTGCAGGCTGAACGGGAGTTCACCGTTCCCCCGCTGTCGCTACCCAATCTTAAACATCTCCCTGATGTGGCAGCCTTGTCGCAGTACGAGGCGGTGGCGCTCTTCATTCAACGGGCGCAGGCCGTCAAGCCCGACTTCGCGGTGACTAATACCAACGCGCCTGCGGTGGCGGGTATTTGTGCGCGGCTGGATGGCTTGCCCCTGGCCATCGAACTGGCAGCCGCGCGCGTCAAGCTCTTCCCGCCGCAAGCCCTCCTGACGCGGCTCGAGCAGGGCCTGGCAGTCTTAACAGGGGGAGCGCGTGACCTGCCAGCACGCCAGCAAACCTTGCGCAGAGCCATTGCCTGGAGCTACAACCTGCTCTCTCCTGAGGAACAGCAGCTCTTCCGGCGGCTTTCAGTCTTTGTAGATGGTTGTTCCTGGGAAGCGGCCGAGCAGGTCTGCACTGCAGCGGGTCCACTCAGCGAGGAAATTCTGGAGAGCCTGTCCTCCTTGCTAGACAAGAGCCTGTTGCGACAGCAAGAGTCGACCGAGAGCGAACCGCGCTTCTGGATGTTGCAGACGCTGCGCGAGTTTGGCCTGGAAGTGCTTGCCAGCGCCGGAGAGACCGAGGTGACGCGTGAGGCGCACGCGGAGTACTACCTGGCGCTGGCAGAGCAGGCTGAACCCCTCCTGAAAGGAAACGAACAAACTCACTGGTTGGCCCGCTTGGAACAGGAGTATGAGAACCTGCGGGCGGCGCTGAGCTTTCTATTGGGGCGCGTCCGCGTGCAGGCAGGCACGTCGGAGGGGCAGGTTCAGACCGAACATGCCCTACGTTTGTGTGCCGCCTTGTATGAGTTCTGGTGCAGTCGTGGATACCTGCGAGAAGGGCGGGCTTTCCTGGAGCAGGCGCTTGTGCGCCGCTCCATAGTAGAAGCCACACTTCGAGCCAGGGCAATGTGGGCAGCATCGGAATTGGCGTGGAACATGGACGACCTGGAACGAGTAGAGGTGTTATATGGGGAGTGCTTGACGCTCTACCGGGAACTGGGCGACAGAGGCGGGATGGCATCCTGCCTCGATCAACTGGGGAGTACCGCCCGCATCAGGGGACAGTATGCGCTGGCTTGTTCCCAACTGGAGGAGGCTGCTGCCCTCTTCCAGGAGGTGGGAGACCAGTGGAAGTGGGGTCGCTGCCAGACTGAATTGGCCCGCATCGCCATCGAACAAGGCCAGTACGAGCGGGCTCGGGCCTTGTTGGAGGAGAGTCTCGTGCTCTACCAGGCATTGGGCGATCAGCAGCGCCTCGGCTGGGTGCGTTATCTGCTGGCCCGAACGTTCTTCGTATCGCACCAGGACTTTCCCACAGTACAGACCCTGGTTGAGCAGAGCCTGACGCTCTTGCGGGAGGTGGGCAGCACCTGGCAAAGCGCTTTTCCGCTCTGTCTACTAGGACAGATGCATCTAGTGCAGGGTGAATACGTCCGTGCTAGCGCGTTGCTGGAGGAGAGCCTGGCGCTCCACAAGGAGACAGGATCAGAGGGAGGAGACTCTGTCGAGCCTCGTATCTTCCTGGCACGCTTGTCGGCGTTGCAGGGCGACGTTGCAGCCGCACGTCGCCTCTACCAGGAGAGCCTGGCGCTTCTGTCGTCCGACAATGACAAAGAGTTGATCGCTGCCAGTCTGGAGGGCCTGGGATCTGTGGAGGCAAGACAGGGAGAGCCTGTGAAAGCAGCACGAGTGTGGGGAACAGCAGAAGCGCTGCGTGAGGCCTTTGGTGTGCTCATGTACCCGGTTTACCGCCCCGGTTATGAGCAGGCAGTGGCTGCCGCACGCACAGAGTTGGGTGAGGAAGCGTTTGATGTGGCGTGGGCTGAAGGGCGAGCAATACCTCTGAAGCAGGTCATCGACGAAGTGCTCAAGACTGCGGGTTGAAAAGTCAGGATAACATTGCACTTTTGCATCCATTCACGTATAGTGAGCACAGCGAAACAGCATCGGTTATATCAGTTGACCTGAAGCAATTATTTCATAATAGACAGATCTCCCGACTTGGCTAGCAAGGAGCTTCTCCATGACTGATCTCCCGACGGGGACCGTTACCTTCCTCTTCACGGATATCGAAGGCAGTACCACGCGCTGGGAGCACCACCCTGAAGCTATGCGCGTAGCCCTCGCCCGACATGATACACTGCTGCGCTCAGCAATTACGGCTCATGGGGGCTTCGTCTTCAAGATGATGGGGGATGCGGTCTACGCGGTCTTTGCTGTGGCTAGTGATGCCGTGGCGGCAGCGGTGGCGGCACAGCGAGCCGTGAATGAGGAGGAATGGGATGAGGTCGGTTCGCTGCGGGTGCGCATGGCGCTACACACGGGAGCTGCCCAGAGCCGGGATCAAGACTACTTTGGTCCCACCCTCAACCGCGTGGCGCGCGTGCTCTCGACCGGCTATGGCGGGCAGGTGCTGCTCACAACCGTGACGCAGGAATTGACCCGCGACAGCTTGCCGGTGGGCGCGACGGTGAAGGACCTGGGCGAACATCCTTTGAAGGACTTGCTGCGGCCCGAACACGTCTACCAACTGGTGATTCCCGGCCTGCCAGGAGAGTTTCCACCGCTCAGATCGCTGGAACGGCATCCGCATAATCTACCGATGCAGCCCACGCCCTTTGTAGGACGCGAGCAGGAGATGACGAGCCTGTGCGAGCTGTTGCGGAGTCCTGAGGTTCGGTTGGTAACGCTCACAGGACCCAGCGGCATGGGCAAAACGCGATTGGCGCTG
>DATGGW010000460.1:0-8222 GCA_035308345.1 Ktedonobacteraceae bacterium
CATGGCGCGCAGGTGCGGCGGCTGTTGTATAGCTGCCAACCACTGGATCACGCCTGGATAAGAGCTGCCGATAGTGCCGACGTTGCCATCAGACCAGGGCTGCGCTGCGCACCACTCGATAGCGTCATAGCCATCTTCGCCCTCATTGAAATAGGGGATGAATGTACCCTCGGAGTCGCCGCGCCCGCGCACATCCATAGCCACAAAGACAAAGCCACGTTCCGCAAAATACCTGGCAACCACGAGCATGCCCTCGCTCAGTCTTAGGTAGGGAGTGCGTGTCAAGATGACCGGATAAATACCAGGCTCACCCTCGCGGCTGATTGGTTTATACACGTCAGCCGCGAGAGTGATGCCATCGCGCATAGGGACGCGCTGGTCGAACTCGATACGTACTTCTCTACGCATCCTTATACTTCCTCACGAGTACTTTCACCCAGTTGCTCTGCTTCTCGGTGGGCGCGAAATTATGCTTTTGCAAGCGTTTTGCCATATCGTTGATAAAGGCGCGTTCGTTGGCACCCACACGTGCGCTATCGAGCGCAATGGCATCGAAATACGTTTGGAGTCGCTGCACCTGCTGGCGCAAAGCGGCCAATTCAGGTGATGACAGGCCGCTGCGCGCTTCGGGAGCCATCGATTCCTGCCAGCTGCGAAATGCTTCTATATCGCCATTCCAGGCCCCCAGCCCGGCCAGTTCGTCGGCGCGTTCGTTGTGGGCATGCCCAGTGTGGCCGCGTAGCCACTCAAATGTGGGCGGTGTCCCACGCTTTTTCAGCAGCACGCGATAGAGTTCCCACAGGTCAGGATTGGCCTTGGCCTTGTATTGCCCCTGCGCAACCTTAATGGTATACTCGCTATCGCTGAAAATAGTGAGAGTCTGATCGCGCGGCGCGAGACACAGGGCAGCCAGCACTGCCGCGATTTCGGCGCGATTGTTGGTGGTCTCTGGTGAGCGCGGGATATGTCCATAGCATTCAATGCGCGGCGCGTTCTCGGGTATGTGGTCGCCGACCGCATAATCCTCGGAGGCCAGGATTACGCTCCAACCCGCCGGGCCTCCAGGATTCGTGATGCATGCTCCATCTGTAAAGGCCACCACACCACGACTGCCCAGCGTTGCGCTGGCGGTCTCGACGGGTATAGCGCGCAAGGCGTCCAGGATTGAGCGCCACTCTAATGATTCGTCACCCAGGCTCATACTGTCAATCCCCCTTTAATAATTCTGCTCTAGTTTATTTCATGGCAGCGATGGTTTGCAAAATACCGCCGGCAATGGCCCAGATGGCGATCAACCACGGCCACGCGCCGCCGTGCCGTTTGCGCGCTTCTGCAATGGTAACAGTCTTAAACCAGCGAGCGGTCGATGGGCGAGTAAGACGCCAGGTTATCAAGGGCGAGAAGATGACCAGAATTATTTCTGTGACGAGCGGCCAGAAGTTTCCCACTTTGATGCTGTTATACAGGCCGATGAGTGAGACGATGCCGACAAGAGAAAGCAGCGCATTGGCAACAACCTGTATCCTGAGCGCCCAATTACGGCCACGCCGTATCATCTCACCAAAAAGCGCAATGCCGAAAGCGACAGGCCAGGAAACGACGAATACCAGCACGTTGCCGAGGGTTGGACTGACGCCGGGGACTCTAAAGCTGTTGGGCGAGCTAAAAAACGTGAATATGATTGGGGTCAATAGGACTTGCACAGCCAGGCCCCAGTCAAAGGCGACAGCCATGCCGATGCCCTGCGGCGCTGGCAGTCCTTCCTGGACTCCGGCATCAGCAGTTCGAGATTGCAGTGTTTCTTTCAAAGCAGCTTTCCCTTTTATTTCGCCGCACCAGGCGGCGCATAGAATCAAAAAAAGTGACGCGGGAACAGAATACCCCGCGCCCCTTGTTAAAGGATGCCGCGTCTAACAATCCTGCTTCAATAGATTATTGAGAGCGACCAATAGGATATACGCTTAGACGTTTCTCACCAGCGCCCTGACGGCCTGGACGATATGGTGCGCGCTGATGCCCGCCTCTTCCATCAACTCGGCGGGAGTGCCGGAGCCGGGCATGGACTGCACAGCCAGCTTGACGACCCTGGGCATAGCGCCATCGCGTTCGGTAAAGGCTTCAAGCACGGCTTCGCCGAGTCCGCCTTCAGGCCAGTGGTCTTCCACGGTGACAAGGCAGTTGCCCGCTTCGTCAGCAGCGGCGAAGAGCGTTTCTTCGTCGATAGGCTTGACGGTATAGGCATCGATGATACGCGCCTGGATGCCCTGGCTCTTAAGCTGCTCGTAGGCATCGAGTGCGTTGTGCAGCGTGATACCAGCCGCGACAATCGTTACTTCGTCTTTGTCTGACGAACGCAGCACTCTGCTGCCGCCGATGGTAAATTGTTCATCGGGGCTATATAGCACCGGCGTTTTCTCGCGCGTGGTGCGCATGTAGACAATGCCGCTGGTTTCCGCCATCTGCGCCACAAGCTGCGCGGTCTGGTTGGGATCGCTGGGATAAAGCACTGTGCTGCCATACACGGCGCGCATCATAGCCAGGTCTTCCAGCGCCATCTGCGACGGGCCATCTTCGCCAATCGAGACGCCCGCGTGCGATCCGACCAGGCGAATATTGGCGCGAGAAATGGCCGCCATACGAATGAAGTCATAGGCGCGGCTAAAGAAAGCTGCAAATGTCGAGGCAAAGGGTATCTTGTGGCGCACGCTCATTCCAACTGCCGCGGACACAAGCTGCTGCTCCGCGATATATTGTTCAAAGAAGCGTTCCGGGAAGGCTTTCGCAAATTCTTCGGCATAGGTTGAGTTGCTGACTTCGCCGTCCAGTCCGACTACATCAGGATTGGCTGCGCCCAACGCCTGCAGAGCGTCACCATAGGCTTTGCGCGTGGCAACTGACTCTTTGCCATCATATTTTGGCAGAACTAACGGTTTCTTTTCGGCTTCGGGAGCAAGCTGGAGGTTTTCCGGCTTCTGCACCGGGAAGGTCTTGCTGCGCACATAATGCAGCTCGCTCAACGCTTGCTCTTCCTGCTGCTGGTTGAACGCCTTGCCATGCCAGCCGTTTTTATTCTCCACGAAGGAGACGCCCTTGCCCTTGATGGTCTTTGCGATAATCACGGTCGGTGAGCCGTTGGGCTGTATCGCCTCCGCAAAGGCCTGGTTGATCTCATCATAGTTGTGCCCATCAATCACGATGGCATTCCAGCCGAAGGCTTTGGCGCGCGCGGCATAGGCGGCGGTGTTCCAACCCAACTCGGTTTCGCCGCGCTGCCCCAGGCGGTTGCAATCAAGCATGGCTACCATGTTATCCAGTTTGTAATGTGTAGCGTGATCGAAAGCTTCCCAGATAGAACCCTCCGCCATTTCGCTATCGCCCAGCAGCACCCAGATATGGTAGGGCAATTTGTCCAGGTATTTACCGGCCAATGCTACGCCGACTCCAATGGGCAGGCCCTGGCCCAGCGAGCCGGTTGCCACATCGACCCAGGGCAACACCGGCGTTGGATGCCCTTCGAGACGGCTGCCAAATTTGCGCAGTGTCAGCAGTTCTTCATCGGTAATTGCGCCAGCCGCCTTGTACATGGAATACAGTAGAGGTGAGGCGTGACCTTTGGAGAAAATCAGGTGATCGTTGTTAGGAAGTTTCGGATTATCAAAATCGTAATGCAGGTAGCTGGTCATCAATACCGCCATCAAGTCAGCCGCCGACATCGACGAGGTGGGATGCCCCGAACCTGCGGCAGTTGTGCAACGAATGCTATCTACGCGCAACTGCTGGGCAAGCTGTGTCCACTGTTGCACCTGGGGATTTGTCTCAGTTGTTGTCATATCTTCTCCTCATTCTTGTAGAAGCCGATTGTGTCAATTCACGTTTTGTTCTCTATTTATTAATACGTTTCTGCTGTTTCGCAAGACGCAATGGTTTCTACAACATTTCACAGGCGCCCTTTTCGACGCCAGCACCACTGTATTATACATCAAACACAGGGTCATGGTAGTTGAAGTGACAGAAACGAGATTTCATTTGACTTGATACGCATATTCGAGCATAATGTAAACGTGATCAACTGAAGGGAGTAGCAAAAAGATGGTTGCAGATCGTCACCGATTACTCATGAGTGTAGAAGAATATCTGGAGCTTGACCGTAATAGCCTGGATGCCCGCTATGAGTTCATCGATGGCATCGTTACCATGTTAGCTGGCGGTACAACGAATCATTCCCGTACCTGCGTCAATATGGTTAGCCAATTGCATAATGCATTGCGGGGTAAATCCTGCCAGGTCTTTAACTCTGATTTACGCGTGAGCATTTCCGGGACACGCTATGTGTATCCCGATGTTTCAGTTAGCTGTGATCCCCGCGATCTTGAAGATGAAGGAGACATTCTCTATTTTCCGCGTGTAATTATTGAGGTGCTTTCCCCCTCTACTGAGGCCAAAGACAGAGGGAAAAAGTTCAGCTATTACCGGGACTGCCTTTCTATTCGAGAATATGTTTTAATAAGCACGCAAGAGCAGGCTATCGATATCTACCGCCGTCAGACAGACAAACTCTGGACTTTTCACCCATTCGGGCCAGATGATGAGGTAGAACTGAAAAGCCTCAATATTCGTTTTCCTATCGCTTCGGTCTACGAGAATGTGACGTTTCCAGACCCGGAGGATATTGCATAGACAGGCACCCAGGGCGACCGCAAGGGTCGCCCCTACCATATACGAAGTATGAACGTATCATTCCGCGACAATCACGGCTTTGAGTGAATCACCCGGTTTGGCAACCAGCCCGAACGCTTGCGCTGCATCTCGTAAAGCGAAACGATGGGTAATCACGCTCTCAGAGCGAATGCGCCCGCTGCGCAGCAAGTCGAGAGCTTGCCGCGTTTCGTAGGGTCCGGCAGAATAACTGGTGCGCAGGCTGATCTCCTGGAAAAAGAGTGTATTGGGGGTGACAGACAATAGCGCTTCGGGAGGAGGCGGCGCAAACAACAAAACAGTTCCGCCTGGCCCTGCCAGTTCCAGACCCTGCTGCATGGCGCTTATGCTGGAAGGCGTAACGATCACAATATCAGGTTTACGTCCGTCGTTAATGGAGGCAACCTGCTCGCTCAATTCTCCGATCTGTGGATCAAGCGCGTAGTCAATGCCACATTCCAGGGCTCGCTGGCGGCGATAGGCGATAGGATCGACGATCATCACGCGCAGCGCGCCTCGCTGCCGGGCAAGCTGAGCATGCATCAGGCCATTGCTGCCCGCCCCAAGAATCAGCACGCTGTCACCAGGACGGATACCAGCGCGATTGATGCCGCGCACGCAGCAGGCCAGAGGCTCTATCAGGGTGGCAGCTTCAAAAGTTAGCTCATCCGGCAAGGACAGGACATCAAGCTGTACGTTGAGAGCAGGCGCACGAATATATTCGGCCAACCCGCCGGGATACAGGCGCGTGGCGCGGAAAGTAGCGCACTGCGAGTACGAACCGCGCTGGCAGTAGTGACAGACCATGCAGGGAACGTGATGATGCATGAAGACGCGCTGCCCGACCGTGAATTGTGGCACGCCTTCGCCAACCTCCGCAATGATGCCAACAGGCTCATGTCCGGGATAGAGCGGCGCGCGGGGCTGCATGTACCACTCCATTACGTCGCTGGCGCACAGCCCACAGGCGCGCATTTGCACCAGCAATTCGCCTGGACCAATGTTTGGGACAGGCAGATCATTAATGCGCACGTCCTCGTTGCTATGGTATTCGACAGCCAGCATGCTCTTTACTCTTTAGCGCTGCGCAGGCACGACGCACAGGAAGCCAAACGGCCCTTCGCCCAGCGTGAAAAATTGATGGATTTCGTTGCCTGGAATATAGATAACGTCCCCCGCACCGATTTCATATTCATTGTTGTCAAGGCGAAGACGCGCGCGCCCATGCAGCACGTACACCCCATGATCGTGGGCATGCTGATCGAGCGAGGTATGGCCGCCGGGCTGCACCGCGAAGTAGCGCATATGGAAGTGCGGCGAGTTTTCGTCGGGTCCGATCAATACCTGGCGTGTAGCGCGGTCAGCACCACTATTCTCCGGTCCGTAAGCCCGTACCGGCACGCCTTCCCAACGCAGTTCGTCGTTCTTCATGCTGCCGACATTATGAATAATAGCCATATCTTTATTCTCCTGGCAAAACGTTGCGATGTCCCTCTGCCTGCATTGTAGCATAATACAAACTGAGTGAACATGAGAGAGCATAGCGACACGACAAATGATCACTCGATGGATTGCAGTACGGCCTGCATATCCGCAGCCGTCTCGGCTTTGAGCAGTTCCTGAGCCTGGTGTTGCCAGTAGTTCATGGTGTGGGCATGCAGCGCCGCTTTGACTTTGAGCATGGCAGGGGGGCTCATGCTCAGTTCTCTGACGCCAAGGCCTGCCAGCAGTGGACCGATACGCGTATCCGCCGCCAGTTCACCGCACACCGCCACCAGCTTGCCATGCGCCGCGCCCGCGCGGGCGATCATGTCGATGCTGCGCCAGACCGCCGGTTCCAGCGTGCCAAACATACTCGTTACGCGGCTATTGGTGCGGTCAGCCGCCATCGTATATTGGAAGAGATCGTTGGCTCCGATGCTGAAGAAATCGACATAGCGCACCAGCATGTCCGCCATAAGAGCAGCGGCGGGTGTTTCAACCATAATACCTACCTGCGTTTGCTCTGAGACTGCGATACCCTCCTGTTCAAGTTCATGATAGACCGAGTCATACACGGCACGCAAGCGATGCACCTCTTCGACAGTAGCAATCATAGGAAACATAATGGCAAGCTCGGCGCCACTTACCGCTCCCGCTCGCAGCAGCGCATGCAATTGCTGGCGCAGCAATTCTTCATGGACAAGGTGAATACGCGCTCCACGTAATCCCAGGGCAGGATTCGCTTCTTGCATTGAGCCGATAAGAGGTTCTAGCGCGGGAAAAGGCTTGTCGGCCCCGGCGTCAAGAGTGCGCGCGATGATGGTTTTACCCAGCCTGGCGCGCTCACCAAAGGCGCGAAAGAGCTTCACATAGCTCTCGAACTGCTCCTGCTCGTTGGGGAGGACCGCGCGCCCGCCGAAGAGGAACTCGGTGCGCAACAATCCGATGCCTTCAGCGCCAGATTCGGCGGCAGCACGGGCACCCTCTTGATCACCCACGTTAGCGAAGATCTGCACCCTGATCCCATCAGCAGTTGACCCTGCCTGGTTGCGCCATTGCGCATCTTCTCGTGTGCGGCGCAGGTCGCATGCAAGCTGCTGTCTTTCAACAACGTGTTTCATGAGTTCGGCACGCACTTCGGGTGCTGGACGCTGATAGAGCAGGCCATTATTGGCATCCAGTCCCACTTCGTCTCCTGAGTGAATTATCTGCAAGATTGTCTCGTCCAGGCCCGCCATTGCAGCTATGCCAAGCGCACGCGCTAAAATGGCAGCATGCGCCGTAGGCCCACCCTGAATAGTACAGATACCGAGCACGAACTCAGGACGCAATTGAGCGGTGTCAGAAGGCGTTAAGTCTTTGGCTATAAGAATTACTGGCTGACTCAAGTCGCTCAAGGCCGGTCTTGAGGCCACCTGAGTCGTCAATGGTCCTATCGCTCGACTTACCGCATCACGCACATCGACAGCTCGAGCCGCGATAAGAGGATCATCGAGCGTTTCTAGCGTCACAGCAAAGTGCTCACCTGTCTTTGCTAAGGCACCTGCAGCGTCGATCTGCTCTGCCTCAATGACGTGGAGCGTGTCTTCACGTAAAGCTGGGTCGAGCAGCATGAGCGCCTGGGCATCAAAGATGGCAGCATTCGCCTGGCCAATGCTGCTCTGTAGCTTTATCGCCAGCGAATGTAATTCCTGTGCTGCGCTGTGCAGTGCCTCACGTAGACGCTGCTGCTCAATACCAACCTGGTCTGTGGAGATCGGATGTCGCTCCACCGCGCCCAGGCTGATGGCACCCGAGGTATACAAGAACGCAGGACCTACTGCCACACCTGCTGAAGTCGTTATGCCTCGCCAGGGTTCTCCTGCTCGCCGTGGAAGATATGCCGGCGGTGGTGCTTCACCGCTAGATGTGGGTGCTGGCTTAGCTCCTTCGGGCGCCGTTTCGTAGAAATTCGCGCGTACAAGCTCACTCAGCGCATCTAACGCAGCCTGCGCATCCGCTCCACTAGCACGAATGGTAACAATCTCACCCTGGCGCAAGCTCAG
>DATGGW010000461.1:0-2876 GCA_035308345.1 Ktedonobacteraceae bacterium
GACTGATTGGGATACGCTTCAAGCGAATCGCGAGAGGATGCATGCTGAATCAAATTATCCTATATATGACCCGCGTCTCAAGGTAGATACGGTCAGGCCACTGGACGAGATCATGTCTGAAATTGCGCAATGGTTAGGCTACCAGAGATAAGGCTCGATATACTATAATGCGCAGTAAATAGAGGCATAAATGGAAAGGTGCATAGTTCAGAGGTATTCTCGTGATTGACTGTTTATACGATGTGTTGCCATACCTGGAACATCTGCCACCGGAAGCCCAGGAAGAGGCTGCTAGCTATATTGAAGCATTGGTCGAGGCATTTGAGCGTGAGGATTTTGTGCCTGGCGGCATCCAGTATATTCCACGTGAGATACAGCCGGTTGAGCGCTGGGAAGATCCTGCCGGTGCATGGCATGACCTTCCAGACACGATACTTGAAGATCTAGACCAGCTTCGGCATGCCAGCCCTCCATCATTACCACCGTTGGAATACCTGTGAGGTAGTATTTGGTGAGTACATCCTATACAGCGGCTATCATTCTGGCGGCAGGCAGTTCCAGCCGCATGGGCGGTGGACACCACAAATTATTGTTACCCCTACATGATCGCCCGGTGCTGGCGCATGTGCTTGATGCTGTCCTGGCATCGCAGGCTCGCCCCGTTGTACTGGTACTCGGACACCAGGCGGAGCAAGTTCGCACGCACATCACTCCTTATATCACTCATCCTGACCTGCTCATCATAGAGAATGCAGACTATTTGCAGGGTATGAGTACTTCGATGCGCCTCGGCATACAGATATTACTATCTTCTGGCTATATGAAGATCGATGATAAGGTAGACAGCGCATTGGTCATGCTCGGAGATCAGCCTCTGATTACAGCCCAGGTCATCGATAGCTTTATAGAGACCTACAGGACTACAGGTAAAAGGATTGTCGCACCAACCTATAATGGCAAACGTGGCAATCCTACTCTGTTCGATGCGAGCCTGTTTTCCGAATTATTAGAGGTCACGGGCGATGAAGGTGGTCGCAGCGTGCTTAAGCGTCACCGCGGCGAAATAGCTACTGTTGAGGTTGGCAACCCGCTGGCAAATATCGATGTGGATACGTGGGAAGCGTACCAGCAAGTTGTTGCGGCGTGGGAACAAAAGAAGGCGAAGTAGTAGCAAGATGGCAACTGAAGAGCAGCAAAAACAGGCACAATTCTGGCTAGAGTACAGCCAGCAGCTATCGGGCGCCATCCGCTATGTCGAGGCGCTGTCGGCAGTGGAACGCGCGCTCGCACTGGACGACATGAGCGTGGCAGCGTGGTATGCCAAAGGAACGTACCTGGCAATGCTGGCGCGTTATAACGAAGCGCTGGCAGCCTTTGAATATACGCTATCGATGGATGAGCAATTTGTGCCGGCATGGGACGGCAAAGCCTGGGCATTGGGGATTCTCGGCATGAGAGATGAGGCGCTGGCGGCAGTTAACCGCGCGTTGGAGCTTGATCCTGAGTATTTCGATGCCAATAAGCGGAAGAAGCGGCTTGAAGCATTATGATTTCAACAGTCTGCTCACCAACCCGACAATCTCCCTGTGAATCTCCTCCACCGTTCTCGAAGCGTCCACTACTTTGATGCGTTCAGGATACTTGCGCGCCAACATCCTGAAGCCTTCTTGCACCTTTTGATGAAACTCTTCGGCCTCGGCATCGAAGCGGGTACGCTCCTGGCGCAGGCCGCTCACATCGGCTGTTACGTCGGTGCGTTGATGTACCTGTGAGGGATCGAGATCGAGCAGGATGGTCAGGTCTGGCTTCAGACCGTGTGTTGCTAGCATGGAGAGTTGCTCGATCAATTCGGGACCAACGCCGCGCGCAACGCCCTGAAAAGCAATGCTGGCATCGTAGCTGCGATCGGTGATCACCAGTTTGCCTGCTTGCATGGCGGGAATCACCAGTTCGGCGAAGTGCTGGGCGCGGTCGGCCTGGAAGAGAAACGCTTCCGCCAGCGGGATGATTGACAGTTCGGGACGATTGAGCAACAGTTGGCGAATCTCAGCTCCGAGTGATGTGCCGCCCGGTTCGCGCGTGCGCACGTAAGCTGTACCCTGCTCCTGTAACCACTGTTCCAACAACTGCATCTGCGTAGTTTTGCCTGCGCCATCCAACCCTTCAAATGATATCAAGCGCCCCCTGCTCGCACTATTCACGCGCTATTTCCCCCTGTCGGTGCGGTACATATCATAATCCCAGTCGAAATAGGGTTTGGGCAGCATATCTTCGGGCGTCCAATTGTGGTTATCTTTGCCGTATTTGCCGTGATACTCTTTGAGCGTTTCGCCCACATATTCAAAGGTTAGCTGGCAGATGCGGAAGCCCACTGGCACCCAGATGGTGGTCTGCGTATGATTGCTGATCTCCATCGTCCAGCGGCTGATATAGCCAACATCACCGACGCCCGCGCAGCGGCATACTGAAAGGCCAGACCGCGCCACGGTGCTGCGCGAGTACATCTTGGCCAGGTAGCCGTTATGCCCACCGATTACTTCCATCGTGTGTGCCAGAAGGGTCGTTCCGGGACGAATGGCTATCTTGCCATCGGCAGCTTTGCGCGGCTCCCCCCAGTAGCGGCGAATATCGAGCGGGTTATCCAGGTGGATTACATCGACGTTCATATCCCCCTGAAAATACCATTCTCCCAGGCGGCAATCGTAGGAATTGGTGCCTAACTGTCGCTGGTCAAACGGTTCGATGACGACATTGCCGTTTTTCAATTCTTCCACAATACGTTTGTCGGAAAGTAACATACCAGGTGGTCTCCTTCAATCCCCAGGGCGATCGTCAATCGCCTTCAACCCACAGGGCGACCGCGAGGGTCGCCCCTA
>DATGGW010000462.1:0-9858 GCA_035308345.1 Ktedonobacteraceae bacterium
GCATATCATTGACGTGCATATCAGCGCCCTGCGCAAGAAAATAGAATCTAACTCTACCTATCATTATATTAAGACCGTCTGGCGTGTCGGCTACAAATTTGAAGTAGGAACAAAATAACATGCGGGTACCCTGGTGGCGCAGCATTCGCTGGCGCCTGGCGCTTGGATCAATTCTGGTGTCTCTGCTGGCAACCACGCTTCTGGCGATTGCGGTTGTCATCGCTGTCAACTACTACTATGGCGTTGACCTGCGCCAGCGTCTCACTTCGCTCGCTGGCGATACCGCCGGGCGCCTTGGCGCGAGTTATGCCCAGAATGGCACACTGGCGACCGCTGTTGCCAATGTCCTGCCCGATACACCCACACAGAGCATGCAGAACCAGGAATTTCTGCTGCTGGTATTCAATGTGAATCGCCAGTTGCTCTATCCTCATTATGGGGCCGGCAAGACTCCTCCCGGTCCCGGCGTAGCCGCGCTTGTGTTAGCATCAAACGATCCCTCGCTGCAGCGCGGAGATTACACCAGGCTGTTTGTCGCTATTGCCGGAGCGCGCCGTGGAACAACCACCACCGGAGTGATCGGCCAGTCAGCCCCCGGCAGTTCTTCTCGCCTTTTCGTGGCGCTTCCCATCTTCGTGGGAGGGCAAGGCGGGGGCGGAGCAGCCATTGTCGGCGAACTGGTTGCCCTGCCTCGTTCCGCCGCAGAGAACACCGCCCCCCCTTTCCTGGCCACCATGACAGGCTTTGTGCTGATCGCTGCTATTATCGTCGCAGTTTTAGCTACGCTCGCCGCGCTGCTCTTCTCGCGCACCATCACCCGGCCGCTGGCAAAATTGACGAATACGGCCCACGTGCTGGCATCAGGCGACTACAGCGCGCGCGTACAGACAGAGGCGCGTAACGAACTGGGCGAACTGGCCGACACGGTGAACCTCATGGCGAACAGGCTCGAACATGATGTGGAGGAATTGCGCAGGCAGGAAAGCTGGCGGCGCGAACTCATCATGAATGTCACCCACGACCTGGCCTCTCCACTCACGGCCATCGCGGGCCTCGGCGAGTCGCTGGTGGATGGCGTCAACCAGAACCGTGAAGACTACGAAAAGACCGGGCGCGTCATCGTGCGTGAAACGCTGCGCCTGCGCCGCCTGGTCAAGGACCTGCACATTATGGCAAAACTGGAAGCTGGCGCCATGCAGTTGAAGCGCAAACCATTGCGCCTGGCCGCGCTGGTAGATGAGAGCCTGGCGGCGCTGGCTCCCGAATTTGAACGCGCCAATGTGGAGCCCCTTAACAACGTCGCTTATACCCTTCCGGTGCTGTGGGCCGATCCCGATATGCTGATGCGCGTCTTCTCGAACCTGTGTGATAATGCTCTTCGCTATACCCCTTCCGGTGGAACTGTCACCATTGAGGCTCGCCAGCAGGGCAACACGATCGAGGTTGCCGTCACCGATAGCGGCAAAGGCATTGCGCCAGAGGCTCTGCAGCGCGTCTTCGATCGCTTCTTTCGCGCCGATAACTCGCGCCAGATTTCGACTGGCGGCAGCGGCCTGGGACTCGCTATTGTGCGCGGCATCGTTGAGGCGCATGGTGGAACCGCGCGCGCCGAGAATGCGCCCGAGGGAGGAGCGCGCATCATATTCTCCCTGCCCATCCCCACCTTTAATCAGGAGCAAATGGCGGGCATGACCACAATGCCATTCCGATAGCCAATATTGCTTACCCGCTGCCTGCTCTCTTCCCTCTCAATGCTATACTACTGAGGAAACACCAATAGATGTCGATATAATTTTAATAGCAGGGTGATTGCCGCTTCATAAAAAATAGATATGGTGAAGGGATGAGTATGACGACAAACACATCTTCCAGGGTGGATAGCGGACGCGATAAATCGAGTCCCTACGACGGAACAGCCCTCATCGAAGGCGCATCGCAAGAACTGGTGGATGTGCTACAAAAAATCGTGCGCAATGCTGGCGCGCTGCTCGATGTCAATAATTGTTCAGTGGCACTTTTGGAGGCCGGAGGAAGTACTCTTACCACGCTGGCGGCTCTCCACAAAGAGCGTCATACGCGTTTCCAGAAAAGTGAAGGTGTGGCCGGCTGGGTGGCGGAGCATCGCGAGGCGTTGGTTATCAATGATGTGAGCCTCGACCCGCGCTTTAAGCGATTGGGCCGCAAGCCCATCGCGTCGATGGTCTGCGTGCCGCTCTTCGATAAAGAGCAATTTATCGGCACACTGACCGCCAGCAGCCCCGATAAAGCGGCTTTTGATGAGCGCAAACTGCGCATGTTGACTATCTTTGCCGAGCAGGCGGTGCTGGCCATCGTCAACGAACGCCAGGCGGAGTCTGCCCAGCGCCAGGCCGACCAGCTAGAAATGCTCATCAGTCTATCGCAGGGCATCACCACGCAACTGCAAGCTGACGACCTCTATCGCACCATTCTGGTGAATGTGAGGCGTCTCGTACCTGCCCAAAGCGTGATTATCTATCACTATCATCATCCCTCTCAGACATTGCGTCCCGTCGCCGAAGTCTCAGATGATGATAGCGCCGGCTGCCAGCAAGAGGCATGCGCGGCGGCAGTGAAAATTGGAGAGTCACAGGGTGAGACCTTCAATATCAATCAATCCACATCACTTGTCGCCTGGGCCGCCATGCATCGTCATCCAATGTTACGCGCCCCCGATGATGGTCGCGCGCCGGAAATGGGCGCGGTCGTCGCGGAGATGGCTATCCCGCTCGTCTCGAAAGAAACCTTGTATGGCGTGCTCTCTTTGCAACGCTCCACCGCCTTTAGCAGCGAAGAACTGCGGCTGATGCGCAACCTCGGCCACATGGCTGCCGCCGCATTAGAGAACGTGGAACTCTTTCACCGCGTGCGCGCCGACCAGCAGCAGTGGCACGCCATCTGGAGCGCCAGTTCCGATGGCATCGCCCTTGTTGGCGTCGATGCCTGCTTTATCGAGGGCAATCCCGCCTTTGGGCAAATCTTCGGCATCGATCCCCAGCAGCTAGCCGGCATGCAATGCCTGGAATTGTTTGCTTGCGAGGATGAGGGCTCGCATGAAGCATGCCGCGAAATCTGCATGATTCATCGCGCCTTACAAGAGCAAGAGGCTCTGCCCTATATCGAGATAGATGTATTGGTCAAGGGCGTCTCTCGTTCAATTGGCCTGAGCATCACCCCCGTACAACCGGCAGATCAGCCTTTCTGCCTGGTGATCGCCCGTGATATGACCGCCATTCGTGACCTGATGCGCATGAAGGCCAATTTCTTATCCATGATTACACACGAACTGCGTTCACCCATCAACTCCATCAACGGCTATCTCGATCTCACACTCACAGGTATCGCGGGCGATCTCAACACGCAGCAGCGTGAATTCGTGCAGCGCGCTCGCAGTGGCAGCGAACATCTTTACGCGCTGGTGGAAGACCTTCTGCTCGTCTCGCGTGCCGACTCCGGTCAGTTGCGCCTGAATCGCAGTGTCATCGGTCTGGAAGAATTGATTGCCAACTCTGTTGAAGAACTGGAGCTTACGGCCGCGGATAACGGTATCAAGATTGATGTTAGCCTTCCCTCTGATTTTCCCCGCGTCTATGCCGATGGCGCGCGTCTTCAACAGGTGCTGCGCAACCTCATCAGCAACGCCTTACGTTTCACTCCTTCCGGCGGCAGCCTCACGATTTCAGCCAGCGTGGTTGAAGAAGCGAACCCCACCCCTATACTCAACGCTGAAACCCAAAAGGTAGTTGCCATCCAGGTGCGTGATACAGGTAGTGGCATCGCCCCCGAATATCAGGAGCGCATCTTCGAGCGCTTCTATCAAATCCCACTGGACCATGCCGGGCGCACCAGCGGCCAGGGGCTGGGGCTGGCCATCGTCAAAATGATCGTAGAATTGCACGGCGGGCAAGTCACGGTCGAAAGCGTACCCGACCAGGGAAGCACTTTCACGTTCACTGTACCGGGTATGTTGTCATGAAGTTGCCAGGATGATAGCAAGTCCCTGCCTGGATTGTTGCTACCCTTGATTTACTCACAAAAGCATGCTATGCTGAAAATGTCCCTATAAATGTGGGGTGTTGTTGGGAATGTGTAGGGGCCCAATTTATTGCGCCCATAGAGGATTCACGCCTGGTTGCTTGTACAGAAAAGGAGACAAACCATGGGTATGCTGCGGATTATGTCCCGTAAGGGTGACGAGCGGATCGTGTGGGATCACAACAAGGCAGACACTAACGATCTTGAAGCCGTAGCGGCGATCCGGGAGGCCGAGCGCATCTTTAACGAGGAACGCGCGCGCGGCGCAACCGCCTTCAAAATGGAGTCTGGTAAAACTGTAGAGCGTATTGAAACATTTGACCGCACAGCCGAACAAATTGTGATGGTACCCCGCGTCGTTGGCGGCTAAGGAGATTTAGCAGCTATGGCTATGTGGGAAACGCTTAGCCTGTTTCTTGGTATCTGGCTGCTGTTCTTGCTTCTGGCGATCTATTATCTATCTCAGGCTTCCGATGGGCGCGTCGGACGATTCCGCGAAACGGTCAGCGAGCATCTTTCGGCTGAAAGTCGCGCGAAAGCCCTGCTGCGGGAGATGTTATCGGAGAACCAGTATCAACAACTGATCAAGTTTGGATATCTCGAAGTAGCAAGCCCAACTATAGACAATCGCATCTACCGCATTCCGGGCTCCGGAGGGCTGGTGAAAGTCTACGAGCGCGGCTGCGCTGTGATGGAGTTATGCCTGCAACCGGCTGAGCCCCTGCCCGATGGGGATGTGGTGGTAATGCACAAGTTGATGATCGAGGCCAACGAACAGGAATATTTGCAAAAAGCAAATCACTTCGCGCCCGGCATCATCTCCCTGCGCTGCCAGCACTTGTAAATAGGTCTTCGCCTTCGCACCAACTTAACAAGCCAGTAGAGACACCCACAAAGGGCGTCTCTACTAATTCCTCGCGCCGCGCGCATTTCGCTGAACTTTTGCTTCCCAATTACGTATATACTATCTTAGAATGGCTTTCACCAGGAACTCTCGACTATAGCCGCGAATCCAGGTATAATCTGCCTTAAAGCATGGCTGTAGACTCGCTGGTTGAAGACTGGTAGATGGCCTGGATGCAAATTGCAGGTATCGGAGAAGGTAGGCGAAAGATGGAATGTCCCTACTGTAAAGCTGAAAATCGTGATGGCGTGCGCTATTGCAGCAACTGCGGCAGATTGATCGACGCGACTGTCCCTGGCGTTGCTGCTTCCCCAAATGTTTCGACGGCAGGCAATACACCCGGTGGAAGCGGCGGCTCGCGGGCCTTGAACGTCGGGAGTCGCTTACAGGGTGGGCGCTATGTGATCAAAAATGTGCTTGGCGAGGGCGGCATGGGCGCGGCTCTGCTGGCGACGGATAATCGCCTGGATAACAAAATGGTGGTTATCAAGGAACTGGTTTCGGATAGCAGCGATCCTGTGAAGCTCAAAGAGGATGAACGCAACTTCAAGCATGAAGTGGTCACACTGGCTCACCTCAATCATCCCCTCATCCCCGATGTAACCGATAACTTTGATGAGAACTCGCGCTACTTTATGGTGCAGGAATACGTCGAGGGCGAAAATCTGGAAGAGCGTATGGAACGCACCAAACAGCCCATGAAGGAACGCGAGGCGCTGGGTTATGCATCGCAGGCGCTGGATGTGCTCGAATACCTGGCGCAGCAGACACCGCCGATTGTGCATCGCGATATCAAACCCGCCAATATCATCATCAGCGACAAGGATAAGCGAGCGCACCTGGTGGACTTTGGCATCGCGCGCGCCGATGTGGCAAAGAATGCCCGGCGCAAGCAGACATCGGCTTTGGGAACGCCCGGCTATGCGCCGCCCGAACAATACCAGGGTAACGCCGACCCGCGCTCCGACCTGTATGCTCTGGGCGCCACGCTGCACCATCTGCTGACGAACCGCGACCCACGCGACTATCCGCCGTTCTCCTATCCGCCTGCGCGCACATTAAATCCGCTGCTGTCGGAAGAAGTGGAACGGCTGCTTGCTAAAGCGGTCAATAACGATATCACGCAGCGTTACCAGAGCGCGACGGCTATGAAGCGCGATGTCGATGCGATTTTGCTCAAACGTTTTGGCGTCTCGGGCGCGATCGATAGCTATACCCTGGGAACATCCGGGCCAATCGGGGCCGTTTCATCAGCAGGCGCGAGGGGGGGGACAGCTAGCAACCAGCCGCCCTTTGCAAAATGGCCCTCACAGGTACAACAACCGCCGCTCGCCGGGCAGCGAGGAGCGCAAGCGCCATATCAGCCAGGAGCATATGCGCCACCGCCGCAACAGAGACGCCGGAGCAATGTCGGACTCAACTTTTTCCTCTTCATCCTGGTTATCGTTTTGCTCTTCGCCTTCGGTTTTGGCGCGTACTTCTACTTCCAGCAACACAGATCGACAGGCGGTAATGGCGGCATTGCTACTCCCACACCTGCCGTGACATCGAACATCCCTGCCAGCGGTATTGGCGTGACGAAGGAGCCAGATGGCCAATATATAGGTATCAGCGCCGGCGCCTTCGCCTTTGATACCGGACGTCCAGGTGGAAATTTCATGAGACAGGCGGAACAAAGCCTTCAGAGTGCTGACACGAGCGGTGCCGAGACACTGTGGACTCAGGCGGCGCAGGCCGATACCAGCAACGCCGAAGCCTGGATTTACCTTGAAGACCAGCAAGTGCTCGATTCTGGCGCACCCTATATCGACATTGTTGTCGCGACCATGATAAGCGGTGACCAGGCCACCATCAGCCTGGGGCGTGATGATCTACAAGGAGCATACGTAGCGCAAAAAGCCTATAATGATGGCGATCTGCTGCCTAATGGCGTCAAAGTGCGCCTGCTTATCGCCAATTCTGGCAATCAGACCTCTTATGCTACACCTGTGGCCCAGCAGATTATTCAACTGGCGAAAGCGGACAGTCATTTCGTGGGCATTATGGGCTGGCCGTTTAGTTCGCGTGTCGTCCAGGTATTGCAGACTTTGAAAGCCGCCCAAATTCCCATGGTTTCACAAACCGCGTCAAGCGATACGCTGACCGGCCAATCGCCCTACTTCTTCAGGGTGGCGCCTCCAAATGTAACTCAGGGCATTATCGGCGCGCAGTATGCCGTGACGTCGCTGCATGATACACACGTCGCTTTGTTCTATGATAAAAACGATTCGTATAGTAACACGCTGGCGCAGGATTTTACTAGCCAGTTTACCAACGATGGCGGTTCTATTGTTGCCACCGAGTTATACACTGTCGGCAAACCGAGTAACTTTGTGCAACTGCTCAACGATGCCGAGTCGCACAATCCCGATCTGATCTACTTCTCTGGCTACGCGGCGGATGCCAGCGTGCTCCTGACCGACCTGCCGACATCCGGCCCGTTCGCCACTTTGCAGGTGATGGGCGGCGATGCGCTCTACGAGCTTGGCGGCTACCAGAGCAGTTCGCACGCGGCGGGTGTGCGCATGCGCTTCACCACTTTCGCTCATCCAGACGAGTGGGGTGCGTTATGTACTGCCGGGCAGTCGTTCGCCTGCAATGCGCCCAGGTTCTTCAGTGACTACAGCTCGGATTATAATCCCAATAATATCCATCCCAGCAATCCCTATGGTTTTACCCGCGCCGATGGCGACGTGATCCTGTCTTATGACGCCACAACGACCATGCTTACTGCTGCTCAGAAAGCGCTGGCGGGTTCGAAGACCACCATGACGCCGGCAGATCTCCTGCAAGGTTTGAAGCAAATTCATGGCGCGCAGGCCATCCAGGGCGTTAGCGGGCAGATCTCGTTCGACCTGAATGGCAATCCGTCCAACAAGGCGCTGGTAATATTGAAGATAGTGCAGGGTGGGTTCATCCAGATCGATTCTGTACAGGGCTGTTTCAAAGTAGGGGCTTGTTAATTCATCAGCCCTTCCCGCGCCACTTCCAGGGCGGGGACAAGCCCACGCCCCTACCCTATACGAAAGAGATGCCCACCCGGACAGGGTAGGGGTGGGGCTTCGCCGCTCCGCGGCCACCCCCGTCCTGGAAAATCTGCGCTTATCTTACGCCTATAGGGATCGTCCCCGCACTGTTAAGCGCATAGAGATGTCACCAGCCTGTAGGAAGCGCCTGCAGCAGCAGTATCTGGATGGTGATCAGGAAGAAGAATGCTATCAGGAACGACATGTCGAGGACGCCCACCGGGCGCACAACGCGGCGTATGGGCGTAATAAATGGGTCGGTCATGCGCGCCAGGAAGCGGATGAATGCGAAACGTTCATCCGCGCCAAACCATGAAGCGAAAACCCGGATAATCAGGGCGATAATCAAAATCCCAATGCCATACTTTATGATCCCGTAGATAATGCCGTGATCGGATGGGATATCAAACATAGACGCTACTCCTGAACGGTTCGTACTTCGATGATAGTCATGCCGAGAATTTTGCGACGGAAGATTTCGCTCACGCGCACTCCCTGTACATCGGGCAGCGTAGTCACATGCTTTTGCACCAACTCGCCCAGTGGCCGTGCCGCCATGATACCTGCGACAGATGAGACGGCGGTGGAGGCGATACGCGTGCGCGTGCGGCTGGAAGTCATGCCCAGCAAGGTTCCCAGGGTTAAGAGCGAGACACCCACCACCAGGTTTGTGCCACAGTTGGGATGTATGGCGAGTTCGGATTCGCCCGCCTGCAAACGGCGTAATGCCTCGTCAAGCGAGCGCCGCAGCTGCCCCAGGTCTACATCTCCAAAGATGATAAAGCCACGCGAGCTTGAACGCGCGCTGACCCGCAGGTCTGGCACATGGCCGCTCAGTACGGTGATGGTAGCATGCTCCAACGCATGGTTTTGTCGAATGCGACGGCCAAACAGCATATCTTCAGGTCTCATGAGTTGCACTTTCTATGTGTATACGCGCTCGCCAAAGATCGCTCGTCCAATACGCACGATCGTGGCTCCTTCTTCAATTGCTACGCGATAATCATCAGTCATGCCCATCGAGAGATGCTGCCAGTCACACTGCGGAAGCTGATCGCGCAGGTGATCCCGCAGCAGTCGCAACTGCCGGAAAACCGGTCGCACCTCTTCCGGGTTTTGCGCCAGCGGCGCGATAGTCATCAATCCTTCTACCCGTAGATGCGGCAGCGCGACGATCGGCCGGGCCAACTCCAGGGCCTCGGAACTCGACATCCCTTCCTTGCTGGCCTCGCCTGAGACATTGACTTGCAGCAAAACAGTCAGTTGAACGCCCTGCTCAGCCGCGTGCCGGTCCAGCGCCTGCGCCAGATGCAGGGTATCCACGCTGTGTACCGCAGCAAATGCGCCGGAGACTTTACCCGCCTTGTTGCTTTGCAGGTGACCGATCATATGCCAGCGCACCTCTGGCGGGTGGAACGCCCCAATTTTGGGAAGCGCATCCTGCACGCGATTCTCACCAAAATTTGTTACTCCCAAATTATACGCCATGCGCACAAGATCAACAGGCACCGTCTTTGAAACCGCTACCAGCGTAATATCTTGCGCGCTGCGGCCCGCTCTGCCGGCTGCTTGAGCGATAGCGTCGCGCACGTATTCAAGATTGTTGGCTAATTGTTCTGGTGTCATCTCTCAGGTTCCTACGCATATATGCCTATTGCGGGCGCAGCGCCAGGATCGATGGGAAACGCCCTGTTTTCCCATGTTCGGCGCGATAGGAATAATAATGCTCTTTCTGGCAGCTGGTGCAGATATCGGATAGCTCGATATGTTCCGGCAATAGTCCCGCCATGAGCAACTGCTTTCTATTGGTCTCCCACAGGTTCAGGCGCAGGCTGC
>DATGGW010000463.1:0-10228 GCA_035308345.1 Ktedonobacteraceae bacterium
TGGAGCAGAGCAGCATCATTGAGATTGCCGGGGGACGCCATCCCGTCGTCGAACAGTCCCTGGACGGCGATAACTTCATCCCAAATGATACCAACATGGACGCCGCACAAAATGCGCGTATTCTCCTATTGACTGGACCAAACATGGCCGGCAAATCGACGTACCTGCGCCAGATTGCCCTTATAACGCTGCTGGCACAGATCGGCTGCTTTGTGCCTGCCAGAAACGCGCGTATCGGACTGGTTGATCGCATCTTCACGCGTGTCGGCGCGGAAGACGACATCGCCTCGGGGAAAAGCACGTTTATGGTAGAGATGGAAGAGACAGCCACCATCCTGCATCATGCCACACGGCACAGCCTGATTATCCTGGATGAAATCGGGCGCGGCACCAGCACCTACGACGGGCTTGCCATTGCGCGCGCCGTCGTGGAACACCTGCACGGCGTCACGCAAGCACGCACCCTCTTTGCAACTCACTATCACGAACTGGCATCGATGGCCGGGGAACTTCCTCACCTGCGCGTCTATACGATGGCCATCAGCAATGACGAGCAGGATGAGATCATCTTCCTGCATCATGTCATCCCTGGCAGCGCCGGGCGCAGTTACGGCGTACACGTGGCGAAGTTGGCCGGCATGCCTCTGAGCGTTGTGCGCCGCGCCGGAGAAGTGCTCAAATGGCTGGAAGGACGCGATCAATCACGTCCCTACGAGGGGCTTTCATCCGCCCCTGTAGGGGCCAGATTTATCGCGCTCGCACATAATGGGAACGGCATGCCGCTCAATGGCGATAGTAATCTCGTGGTGGCCGAGAAGAATGTAGGGGCCAGATTTATCGCGCCCGCTAATGTAGAGACGCGATTGATCGCGCCTGAAACCCTCTCCAATCACCTTTACGCATGGCAAACCGCAGAGGCTCGCCTAGCCGCGCATGCGCTGGAGCAGGCGAACGGAAGCGAAAGCGACTTCAACACCATTGATCTGTGCGCCATCACTCCACTGGACGCGCTCAACCTCCTGTTTCTTATGCAGAAAAAAAGAAAATCGCTATGACCATCACGCACTTTTCCCGCTCGCCTATCCACACATTGCCGCCCGATGTGGCCGAACGCATTGCGGCAGGCGAAGTAATCGAGCGTCCCGTCTCCGTCGTGAAAGAACTGGTGGAGAATGCGCTCGATGCGGGCGCGCGCGAGATTCGCGTCGAGATACGCGGTGGTGGTCTGAGGCTCATACGTGTAACCGATGACGGATATGGCATTGCAGAAGATGAACTGGAACGCGCCTGCGCGCGTCATTCGACCAGCAAGATCAGCAGCGTCGAAGACCTGGAGCGTCTGCATACACTGGGCTTTCGCGGTGAAGCGCTGGCGAGTATCGCCGCTGTTGCCGAAGTGACCATCGTGAGCCGCGCCATCGAAACCGAGACGCAGGGCGAGGAACACCCTGCTGCATCGCTGACTGTACGAGGCGGCGAAGTGGCGCAGCGCGGGCACAAAGCGCGGCTGCACGGAACGACGGTCACCGTGCGCGACCTCTTCTATAACGTTCCGGCGCGTCTGAAGTTTATGCGGGCGACACGCACAGAATCTGCTCATGTCGGACAGGTAGTGCGGCGCTATGCAACCGGTTATCCCGGCGTGCGCTTTCAACTGGCGCAGGAAGAGCAGGTCATTTTACAAACTAGTGGCTCCGGAGACCTCGCCGCGGCGCTGGCAGAACTCTATTCCCTGCCGCTGCTCGAGATGTTACACCCGCTCTCTGCTGCCGGTGAAGAGGGGAGCGAGCATGCCTTTCGCCTGCATGGATACATCGCGAACCGCGCTCTTGCCCAGAACAGCCGGCAGTATATAACAGTATTCGTCAACGGGCGCTGGGTGCATTCACGCCCTCTTTTCGATGCGATTGAGGTCGGCTATCGCGGCCTGCTGCCAAAGGGCAAACATCCATTGCTGGCGCTGCATATTGACCTTCCACCACAAGACCTGGACGCCAATGTACACCCGGCTAAAACTGAGGTGAAATTGTCGCGTGAAGCCGAGATAACCACCGCGATCACAAAGACCATTCGCGCCGCGTTAGAGCGCAGCCCGGCTCTGCCTGAAACGCTCGACTTTCCCGGCCCCAGGCTTGTTTACCAGCGGCATCTGCCCGGCATTCGCCACCGGGGTCTGCATGTCGCAGAATCGGCCGGGCAATACCAGGCGCAGCAGACCAATCCTACATCGGCTGAGCTGCTGGCGTCTTTGCGACCCCTGGCACAGCTGCAACAGGCTGTGATCCTGGCCGAAGCGCCCGACGGCAGCCTCTATCTCATCGACCAGCACCGGGCGCACGAGCGTGTCATCTATGAACACCTGCGCCGCACCTACGCGGGAGTGCAAGCGGTAAATGATGACGGAGGGGATAATAGCGAGGAACAATGGCCCGAAGCGCATCTGCTGCTTGAGCCGGTGGTTGTCGAGTTAAAGCGGCACGAGGCGGAACTCTTCGAGCAGCGCTTGCCCATGCTGCGGGGCATGGGCCTGGAATGCGAGCGTTTCGGCGGGCGCAGCTTCCTGGTGCGCTCCGTGCCGGGCAGTCAGGAGCAATTGGTGGGACACCTGCCAGAACTGGCGCGCTTGGCCGCGGAGGATAGCAACGACTGGCAAGATCGCCTGCTCATCGGACTGGCGTGTCGTTCCGCACTTCGTCGTGGCCGCGTCCTGGGCATGGATGAGCAGCGTTCGTTGATTAGCGCGCTTGCCAGCACAGCCGCGCCCGCCGTTTGCCCGCACGGCAGCCCGATCATTCTGCACTACAGCCGTTCATTCTTGATTGACAGGTTTGACTGGTGATTCTTTGATACTTCCCTTATTCAGTCAAGTCGAGCAATCCTAACCTCGCAAGTCTTTTACGAGCGCCTACACATCTTTCTTGTCGCCTACTTTACGTTTGTCAAGCTTATCTTCGCATCCCCTGGACAATCAGTTCGGCGATGACCAGAAAGATCACATCCAGCGCGAGCAGCACCAGGAACGCGAAATCGATGTAGAAAGCAATTGATGAGATTTTCAGCAAGAGCGCATCATCCAGGACAAGCGCCTTGCTAAACAAGAGCAGCGCAAGCGTCACGACAATGAGTAGGAGCAGCCCGCCGACCAGCCAGCGCGCGCCGCGCCAATCCTGATGGCTGGGCCACAGTTCTGATGTAACGGTCAGGATCAGATAGGGGGCAAAGATCAGCGTCCACCAGGGCCAGCCAGGGCGCAAGAATTGCAGGTGCGTACCGACATTCTCCCAGAGGGTATATCCGGTGGCGATCCAGTAGAGCAGCAGGAACATCAGAATGCCGCCGAAAAGAGGCGCAATGCCGCTGATGCCATCGCCAACGTAGCTCATGAAGCGGCCTTGAGGTCGAACGTACTGGACTTCGCCCAGTTGGAGCGACTGACGCCCGGCTTTCTGCGTCGCACGGCCCGGAATTCTAGAGGACGATTTAGCCTGGATGCGAAAGAGCGAGATACGGGTAATACGAAAGCCGAAAGGGTAAAGTAGCAATACCACGAAGGCATGGCTCAATTCGTGCAGCATTACACCCGGCGCGTTTATCCAGAACCAGATCAGCAGGCCGCGCTCGCGCATGAGTCGGTAACCGATCTCATCTACGCGCTGCCGCAACGCGCGGCGTGTGAAACGCAGCAGAAAGAAAAGCGCGAAGACGCCTAGAATTTTTATCCAGGGCAGATACAGTTCAAACTGTGCTGTCTGTTGTGCCTGGGTCATCGGACTCCTCTTTGCCAGTTGTTAAAGCATCTATCATATATCTATTTCTTGAGAGGTTGCGCATCACTATCATTAACAGTAACAGACCCTGACTCCTCATCGTTTACATCTGCTGTTATACCATAACCACTCCAGCGGTGCTTTTTGCGTTCGTAGTATTTGCTCCACAGACCAAAGCCAATGATGCTTATAGATAGCAGGTAGATTACTTTGTCGACGCCAAATGCGTCGGCAATTCCACCAATGCTGAGGATGACCGGGATAGAAAAGGCATTGTAGAGCATCAGTTGCAGAGCCAATACGCGACCCTTGATATATTCGGGTGTTTGTTCCTGCATGGCCGTTTGAGCAGGGATATTGATGAAGTCGATTTCCACCCCGGCGGCGAACATTAATAATGGCGCGATGGTAAACTCTACGGGTTTGAAATTGATGCCGTGTTGTCCCAGAATAGTTGTCAGCAGCGCAATGAGCGGCAGAAACACAATGGTAGAGGCGAGGCTGATGCCGCCAACGAAGATTGTGCGCGGCTTGCCCAGGCGGTTCGTTATACGCGGCATAAAAATGGAACCGAGGACAAGACCAACGCCGGCGGGCGCGAAGACCACCGCCATTGAACTGGGTGGGAGTTGAAACAGTTTCGTGACTACAGGTGTAGCCAGTTCGCCAATCACGAGCAGCAGTATACCGGCGAATGATAGCTGGACGATCGGCAAAAACAGTTCAGGCTTGCGGCGTATGAAACGCCAGCCCTGGCGCATTTCGTTCCACAGGTTGTTCAAAGCGCCCAGCGACTGCGAACCAATGTTTTCTCGCGGCGCGCTTACCGATTCCTTGAAATTGGCAGACGGGATCAGCGCGATCAGCCCCGCGCACACCAGGTAGAGTATGCCGATGGCAGCGTACAAAGTAATAACCGAGGTAAATGTAATGCCCAGGAGGGTGAAAGGCCGCAGGAAAATGAGGACCAGGGGCCCGAGAAGGAGGAAGCCGAATGCCTGTGAAAGCATAAAGGTGATATTAAAGAGGGAGAGCGCGGGCATCAACTCCTGTTCGTTGACCAGCATTGGAATAGTAGCTCCCTCGGCCGGCGCAAAAAACTGTCCGATGCACGAGATAAGAAAGGTAATCAGGTAAATAGGAATCAGTTGATGGGTGTTGATGATCAATGAAATCACGAAGCCAAAGGTTGCAATGGCGCGCAGGCAGTTGCTGTACCAGAGCACGCGCCGCTTGTTGCGGTGATCTACCAGCACCCCCGCGGGCGCGCCGATGATGACGGCGGGCACGCTGAAGCAAACCATAGCCAGACCGATCAGCGTGGTTGAGCCGGTGATTTCCTCGATGAGTACCAGGAGAGCATAGTTTGAGGAATTCTGAATGGTCATGGAAATGAGTTGCGCCAGCCACAGCAGCAAGAAGTTCCGCTTCTTGAGCAGCGTAAGGAAGCCTCCCTTTTGATTGACCAGAGACATACCTTGAACTCCTTGCGTTCCCAATATGGACGCGATCAATCGCGTCCCTACGGAGTGTCCATTGCTCGCGAGAGCACCTGTTTGGTGCGTCTCTCGACCTCTGTCCGTGGCAATAATACACGACGACCGCATTTTTCGCAACGCAGGCCGATGTCCGCTCCCAGGCGTACTACCAGCCAGTCGTAGCCACCGCAGGGATGCGGCTTACGCAGGCGTAAGCGGTCTCCCAAATCGATATGCATCTGCGTCATGTATTCGTACCCTCAGATGTATTGATAGAGTCTATTTTGTAGAATATACTGCTCAACGCTCTCAGGTAACTGGTACTTGATAGGTCGCGTCGAAGCAACCCGGGCGCGCAAGTCTGTCGAAGAGATATCCAACTGCGGCGCGGATACCACCAGCAATCGTTGCAAGATGCCTGGCAGGCGCGCTTCCAACGAAGCGCGATAGCTGCCATCTTCATTGTAGCCCGGTCGTCTGACCGCGACAAGGTACGACAACCGTTCCAGGATGCCCGCCGGGTCGCGCCAGGTAAAGAAATCTTCCAGGCTATCCCAGCCAATCACGAAATAGATGGCCGTATGCTCTCCCCAGCGCTCGCGTAACAGGCGCAGCGTTTCAACCGTATACGATGGCCCCGGTCGCTCCAGGTCAACGCGCGAAATCGAGAAATGCTCATTGCTCGCAAGCGCCAGTTCCAGCATCGCCAGGCGATGTTCCGCCGTCGCAAGCATACTTTCTGGCTTGTGCGGCGGATGTCCGGCAGGCACGAAGACCATTTCGGCAAGTTCGAGCGCGGCGTAGACTTCCTCGGCGATTACCAGGTGACCATAGTGTACCGGGTCAAAAGTGCCGCCGATCACACCTACACGCCGCATAGCCTGCGATGGCCTGTAATATTCCAACGGTTCAACGCTCCTTAAAGGGACATATTCATGGCAGGGCTTGCCCCCATCCCAGGGGTGGCGCAGGCCCCATCCCAGGGCGACCGCAAGGGTCGCCCCTACTATACAGTACGATTTTACGATTAACGGTTGACGAAGTTACACGTCCCCGCCCGAGTTCTCGACCACCAGGTCTACATTGGGAAGAGCCTTGTGCAGCGCGCACATCACTTCAGTGACGGTCATATAACGCCCGCCCGGCATCCAGAAACGCAGGGTGAGAGTTACGATCTGGCCCGTTGCGCCTGTACTGGCGTCGGCAGTCCCATTAAACATTCCTGTGAAGCGGCTGACGGCAATGGTTGGTTCAGGTTTGACCAGCACACTTTCGATCTCTTTCACGAGCTTTAGAATCTGCGCGGGCGTTTCATGCTGATTAAATTCATCCTGAGGTATGCTCAGCGTGATGGCTGCGCGCCTCTGCTCATACTGGGTGTTATTCACGACAATGCCACCAAAAATCAGCATGTTAGGAATCGACACCTCTTCTCCACTTACCAGGCGCAGGCGTGTGGAGCGCAGTTGCACGTTCTCCACCTTTCCGGTGTAATCAGCAGTCGTTATCTGATCGCCTATATGAAAGGGACGCTCCACCAGGAGATATAAACCTGCCACCAGGTCTTTCAAGATATCTTGAATGGAAAAGGCGAAGGCCGCCGCGGCCGCGGAAATAACCACCACCGGCACGGTGAAGGAAATTGCCCAGAGCGACAGGATCCAGAAAACGATGATCGTGACGATGATGCCATACAGAATGCGAGCGAGCAGGGTGCGGATATTGACATCCAGGTGCTGTTCTGGCAGGTGCCCGATGATAAGCTTCATGAGGGTGCGCCCAATGCCCACACCCAGGCTGATAATCAGCAGGCTCAGGATGATGTTTCCCAGTAAATTGAGAATAGTGTTTGTGATGTCCTTATTCTGAAAACCAGTCGTGACATGCTCCCAGAATGAGACAAGGAATTGAAAGTTCATCGTGACCAGGAACAGCACAAAGAGAAGAGCTATCAGCATAAAGGGGACAAAGATGGCAACCCCGATGGTTTGGATGATCCAATCATCCAGCACCGTCGTTTTCATACGGCGAACCGCCAGGCGGCGCAGCATAAATCCAATCCCCAGGGCAGCCAGGACAATCACTACCAGCAGAATAATACGCAAGGCCAAGTTTGTCATCTTTACACCATCATTGAAAAGCTATATGCTGCTTATCGCGTTAATATAGACAGGATTATATCATATCCACTCAGCGAATACTGCTGTGCTAGTTCTGCCGCGCTCACCTCAGTTCTTTTTTCTACCAGCCCGCAGCCAGCCGCGAGTTGCCCGACCACCTGCGCGGGCGTGGCTCCGGCAGCGCGTAGCGGCTCCAGCCCTTCACTCTGCATACGTTTGGAGAGGCGATTCCCCTCATGATCCAGAACGAGAGGCACGTGCGCAAAGGTAGGAATTGGAAATCCCAACGCTTCATAGAGTAATACCTGGCGGGCTGTCGATGCCAGCAGGTCAGTGCCGCGCACCACTTGGTTGATGCGCATCAGGGCATCATCGACGACGACCGCGAACTGGTAGGCGAAGATGCCGTCGGCGCGGCGCACGATGAAGTCACCGACAACGCCCTGCACGTGCTGCTGCTGCTGACCCAGGAGCAGGTCGCTGAACCTTACCACGCGCTCATCATCCACGCGAAAGCGCAGCGATGGGCGGCGGCCAGCGGCTTCGTATTGCCTGCGCTGTTCTTCGCTCAGATTGCGGCATGTGCCAGGGTAGCGCGGACCTTCGTCTTCGTGGGGCGCGCTGGCGGCGCGTGCGATCTCCGCCCGGCTGCAATAGCAGGGATAAACGAGTCCCGCATCTTGCAGGCGTTGCAAATGCTCCGTGTAGATGGCCTGTCGTTCGCACTGTGTATAGGGCGCGTAGGGTCCGCCGACATCGGGTCCTTCGTCCCAGTCGAGGCCGAGCCAGCGTAGATCAGACAGCATGCGCTGCGCCGCGCCCTGGCGCATACGTGGGCGATCCAGGTCCTCAACACGCAGCACGAATTGCCCATCCGCGCAGCGAGCAAGCAACCAGGCCAGCAGCGCTGTGCGCAGGTTGCCCAGGTGCAAATCTCCCGTTGGACTTGGAGCATAGCGACCGCGTATCAAATCTGACATTGTTCAGACCAGGGACATGTGCTTGCCTCGCCATGCTGGCCGCGCCGCGCGGGATAGATGCGAAACTCGGCCAGCAAATCGACCAGCGCGCAGAGGGGCAGACCAACGACATTAAAATAACAGCCATCAATACGTTGGGTTGGCTGGAAGGAGGGATGCTGGATGCCATAAGCGCCCGCCTTGTCCAGCGGGTCGCCGGTGGCGATGTAATCTTTTATTTCAGCCACGCTGTATGGCCGCATCAGGACGGGAGTGATGCAGCTTGAAGTGAGCATGGTGCGTTTGCCGCCGATAAAACCACTCACGGCGATGCCTGTGACCACGTGATGCTTGCGCCCGCGCAGCGCAAGCAATAGCTCACGAGCGTGCGCTTTATCGCGCGGCTTGCCCAGCACCTGTTCATCTAATAAGACCGTTGTATCGGCGGCGATCACAGTACAATCTCTGGCTTCAGGCAAAGTGAGGGCGGCTGCGGCTTTATGCTTCGCCAGCCAGGGGGCCAGTTCCTCGAGTAAGCCCTGATATTTATGCTGCATGGCTTCCTCGTCGGTGGGCGGGACGCACACACTAAAATCCAGTCCCAGCAACTTTATGATCTGCCTGCGGCGGGGCGAACCAGAAGCCAGTAATAATGGGTGTGATGATGTCATACTGATTGATGCTCCAGCACCGCGACGCACTCGATATGCGCCGTCTGGGGAAACATGTCCAGCGGCTGCACCGAGCGCAAGCGATACGTTTGATGGATGTGACAGAGAATGTTGAGGTCGCGCGCCAGCGTCGCGGGGTCGCATGAGACGTAGACGATGCGGGCGACGGGGTGCTGCGCCAGCGTGTCGAGCACCGTGCGCTGGCAACCGGCGCGCGGCGGGTCGATCACCAGTCCATCGATGCTCAGCGAAAGCCGGGGCAGTACATCTTCCACTTTGCCTTTATATATGTCTACATTGCTGACATCGCGCAGATTCCACTGCGCGTCCTTGATGGCACTGGCTGATTCTTCGATAGCGATGACCCGGCCGACCCGCCGTGCCAGCACCAGTGAGAAAGCGCCGACTCCGCAGTAGGCATCTACGACGGTGAGCTGCCGCGAATCCGGGGGCGCGTCGCGCAGCAAACCATCAAGCACCATCTGCATCATTTTCTCGGCCTGCGCGCTGTTGGTCTGGAAAAATGAACTTGGCCGGATGCGGAAGGTCTCGCCTGCCAGGCGCTCCTCCATTGTCTCGCCGCGGGCGACCACTAGGGTCGCCCCTACGGATCCCAGATCCTCGAGTTGCTGCGCTACTCGCGCCTCTGGCTGTGGCTGGATCATCACCTGACCGGTAGCGGCCCCGCAGCGTATCACGACCTGCGGGCGCGCGTTAGGAACTGTACTTAGAATGGACAAAGTGCGATTGATGTGTTCATGGGCGATGGGACAGGCGCTCAGGGGCAGCACGCGGTGCGTTCCCCTGGCGGTCAATCCTGGTTGCCCATGACGATTGACGGAGAAGCGCATATGATTACGATAGCCCCAGGGGTCGTCGCACGCCACTGTAACCAGCAGGGCTGGATCGACAAAGCCACCGACTTCGCGCAGCAATTGCTCAACGATGGAACGTTTCCAGGCCAATTGCGCCGGGTAGCCCATGTGTTGCAACTGGCAGCCGCCGCACTCGCCGAAGACAGGGCAACGCGGCTCAATCCTGAGATGCGAAGGGTCATGGATTTCGGTAATCCAGGCGCGCGGCGTGCGTGGTTTCCAGCGTCTTCTATGACGTTTTGGGGGCGCCGAGCTAGCCTCCTGGACGGCAATAGTCACCTCTTCGCCGGCTATTCCTGCCGGTACCTGAAGTAGGCGTGTCCGCTGTTCGCCATTTTCGATCAGATCCGTAACTTCA
>DATGGW010000464.1:0-17238 GCA_035308345.1 Ktedonobacteraceae bacterium
CTTTCCACCTATTTTCCCGCGGGTTGGCGCAGGTACAGGCGCGAACAAGGCCGGAGAAATAGAGCGCCTGACGCAGTGCATGTTTGACGCCGTTGAGGAGATAGTGCGCGCCTGGCCGACGCAGTGGTACATGTTCCGCAAGTTCTGGCCGTCAGAGTGATGGAAATGTATGTATAGATTCTATCGTTTGGCCTCGATTGTTGTTCCTCGACTGCCGCATGGTCTGGTGCTGGCGTTCAGCCAGCTAATCGGCCTGGCTGCCTGGCTTTTCGCACGCAAGGCCAGAAAGCAGGCCACCATCAATATGCTGCACGTGCTTGGCCCGGAGGTACGCTCAACGCGCGCTGGTCGAAGACAACTGCGTCGCACTGTGCGCAAAATGTTCTGGTTTAGTGTGCGTAACTACCTGGAAGCGCTGTATCTTCCACACTTAAAACCGGACGAACTATTGCGCCGCATAACTTATAAAGATGGCCTCGAGCACCTGGACGAGGCGCTGGCTCAGGGGAAAGGCGTAATACTCATATCTGCGCACTATGGGCCAATCGAATACGTGGTGCAGTGGTTTGCGTTCCAGGCCTATTCTATCACCGTCCCCGTGGAACATCTCAAAGATGAGCGCATGCTTGAACTTATGCTAAAGTTACGGCGCGGGCAGGGCCTACAATTTGTGCCGCTGGGAGGAAGCGCACCTCTGCGAGCCATGATTCAGGCATTGCGCAACAAACAAATGGTGTTGCTTACCATTGATCGCGCAACCCAGGGAGAAAGCATTGAAAAACCGTTCTTTGGCGCGCCGGCGCGTTTTGCCTATGGGCCAATTTCTCTGGCGCTGCGCACAGGAGCGGCGCTGATAGTGGGATTTAGCTGGTACGATTCCCATGAACGCATGGGTGGTAAGTTAATGCCGGTTTCGCTTGCATTGAGTGAAGACGAGCGCAACGATCCAGACAAACTCATGCAGAAAATCATAGAAAAGCTGGAGGAAAATATCCGCGCTCGTCCTGAACAATGGGTGATGTTTTCGCCGATTTGGGTGGATGAATGATTATTTTTCTCTCATCCTGCGCATAACACGTCGCGGCGGATCAACGAACCAGCTCCAGGCGCACTGGGCGACGTAATAGCCTGGAGAAAGATGCACCGGGGGGAGTTCCTGGCCGCCGGAGCGCACCGTGCGTTCGAGGATGGCACGGCGCAGGTCTTCGGGTTCTGTGCCTGGGAATAGTGTATAGGCCGAGCCGATGTGTTGCCAGAAGTGCGCATCACTTCCTCCGGTTTCGGCCAGTTTCCATTGCTGATTGGCGGTACGCACCGCTGAACGCTTCGACGCATTGGCCGGCGTGGGATTATATACCTCTATACCGTCAATCGCGTAGCCTTTTTCCAGCAGCGATTCGATTTTCGCGTGGTTCAAACTTGGAACGAGCCGCCCAAAGGGATGGGGAACGATTACCAGCCCACCCTGCTCTTTGATGGCGTCGATACTCTCTTCGACAGAGCGCAGCGATTTAGGAGCCTTCTTCACGAACAATCCAAGCAAGTGTCCCTGACGCGTCGAGACCTCAACCCCTGTAATCATTTGCAGGGGGTAATCGTGCTGCGCCAGCAGGTCAGCTACGCGCTTCGCGCCCTCAACATGGTCATGATCGGTCACTGCAACCAGGCCGAGTCCGCGCGCTATAGCCACTTCGATGACTTTCGCCGGGCTGGCCCAGCCATCACCCAGGTTGGTATGCATGTGAACATCGGCGCGGCTGTACCCGGCTGTCCTTGTAAGCTCCTGCGAAGTCTTTGTTTGTTGCTCAGTCTTTATTGATATCTGTTCCATAGTTCTTCTCTTCTCTATTGACACCCTCAGAGCGCGCGCGGATAAGGTTTTACGGAGGTAGCGCCGCGCACACCCAGTAATTCGCAATAATAATCCATGATGCTGCGCGCCACCTCCGGCCAGGCATAGCCGCGCACCTTTACAAGTCCGGCCTGGATAAACTTCTGGCGCAGCGTCTCGTTTTCCAGCAGATCGCAGATGGCACTGGCGAGTTCGTCGGCCTGGCGCGGTGTGGTCAATAAGCCATCGACCTCGTGTTCGATAACTGTCGCATAGCCTTTGATATTCGATGCAACGATAGGCTTGCCTGCCGCCATTGCCTCCAACAGCACGATGCCCAGGCTTTCGCCGCCGATGGCAGGGGAGCAGAAGACATGCGCGCTGGCAAAGTAGCGCGGCAAGTCTTCGTCCGAGACGTAACCTGTAAAGACCACATCTTGCCAGCCCTTTCGCTCGACAAATTGTTGGAAGCCACGCCTCAGTCGGCCCTCGCCCACAAAAATGAAGCGGGTATTGGGATGTCGCTCGCGAATGATGGGGACGGCGCGCAGCAGATACTTTGCCCCCTTGCGCTTCTCGAATCGCCCGACAAACAGGATGTTCTGCTTCCCATCCATCAATTGTGGCAGTGGGAGTACATCAGGCCCAAAGCGTTCAAGACTGACGCCATTGGGAATAATGCGATAATCGGCAGGGAAGTAACGCGAGATGAACTGGTAAGCAGCCGTAGAAACTGCGATGCACCCCGATAATTTGTTAAACAGCGGACGAAGCAGGGGATAGGTCGATGCGTAAGCGAGTTGCGACGTGGAATAAATATTTGAATATGAAGCAGTGTGGAACGTTCCTACCGTCAATGTGCGAGAAGCGCGCAGCACCTGCTGGGAGAGTCCCGGCACCAGAGGTTCATGAATGTGGATGACGTCAAAACGTTCGCGATGTAATACCCTGCGTACACGCAGCGCGAGCGATGGATCAAGAATAATGCGGGCAATAGACCCATTTATGGGGATGGGGGTTGTCCAACCCATTTTGAGTATGTACTTTTCGGGTAATTTACCCTGGCTTCCCGACGCAGGAGCAAGCACGCGCACATCATGCCCCATCGTTATAAATTGTTCGGCGAGATGCCAGACATGATCCCGTACTCCCCCAGGATAGCTCCAATCATACGGTGATACAAGGCCAATTTTCATTCGCGGCTCCCTGCGCTCATAGCGAGTGACATATTACACATGTGGTTATTCTATCACGTTTTCTTAGCTTGTATTACACACGTTATACGTATCTTCCTCGCCAGTAGTTGTGATGTTGGTACAAGCATATCATCAACGGACAACAGGTAAGCATATCATCAACGACAGGTACGAGGGCGACCGCAAGGGTCTCCGCCCCATATCCACTCCACCCCCGCCATTACAATGATTACGGTGGTGTGCAGGGCGCGAGGCGTTTTCCTGATTATTGTAAGGGCGGGCGGTTAGGTTGGGAGGAGTGGAGACCCTTGCGGTCGCTCTCGTACCTCTCCATCGCGTTCCTACGAAGACCGGGCAAATTCGATAAAGAACTGCATGACCTGTGGATTGCTCATGGAGTCGATGCTGATGGCTTTCTCCAGAGGCACGCCCATGAACAGTTTTTTCACTGGCACCTCCAGCTTTTTCCCGCTGAGGGTGCGCGGCACTTCTGGTATAGCGATGATCTCATCGGGTACGTGATGCGGCGAGAGGTTTGCGTGTATCCTGGCGCGTATGCTGGCTCTGAGCGCATCATCAAGCTCGAACCCTGGCTTGAGCACGACAAACAAGGGCATATAGTATGCCCCGTCAGGGCGCTCAACGCCGATAATCAGGCTGTCCAGCACTTCAGGTGCGTCCTCTACCACGCGGTAAATTTCGCTGCTGCCCATACGAATACCCTTGCGGTTGATGGTCGAATCGGATCGGCCATAGATGACGGCGCTGCCCCGCGCGGTGATCTTGACCCAGTCGCCATGTCGCCAGATGCCAGGATACATCTCAAAGTAGCTCTCGCGATAGCGTTTGCCCTGGGGGTCATTCCAGAAGAAGAGCGGCATTGAGGGCATAGGTTCGGTGATGACCAGTTCGCCTACTGCGTCGATAAGCGGCTTGCCGTTGTCATCGAAGGCTTCTACCTTCGCGCCGAGCGAGCGACATTGGAGTTCCCCGGCATGCACAGGAAGCAGGATACAGCCGCCCAGGAAGCCCGAACAAACATCCGTGCCACCGCTATAGGAAGCCAGCCAGAGATTGGGCTTGATCTGTTCGTAAACCCACTGGAATCCTTCCGGCGGCAGCGGCGAGCCGGTCGAGCCAAGCCCGCGAATCTTGCTCAGGTTGAAGGACTTGCCCGGCGTCACGCCTGCTTTCATGCACGAGAGTATGTAACCGGCGCTGGTGCCAAAAAAGGTCATGCCGGACTGCTCAGCAAATTGCCAGAGCGCGTTCATATCTGGGTAGCCGGGGCTGCCATCATACAATAGAACTGGAATTCCCAGCAATAATCCGCCTATCAGCAGGTTCCACATCATCCAGCCGGTGGTGGTGAACCAGAAAAAGCGATCATCCTGTTTCAAATCCATGCCCAGGTGCAGGCTCTTCAGGTGTTCAAGCAGGATGCCGCCCTGGCCTTGCACAATGGCCTTGGGCAGGCCCGTCGTGCCCGAAGAATAGAGTACCCACAGGGGATGATCGAAAGGTACCTGTTCGTAGGGCAAATCAGTTGAGCTAGATGGTATATCCTGCCACAGCATGGCGTCGTGGTATCCCTCGGTATTGATCTCGTTGAAGATATTAGAAACCACGATTGTTTTTTGCAGTGTTGGCAGCGCCGCCTGTAGTTCGTTGATGGTTGCGCGCCGGTCGATTATTTTCCCGGCATACTGGTAGCCATCGACGGCAAACAGCACTTTTGGCTCTATCTGCTGGAAACGATCAATTACGCTGCGCGTGCCGAAATCGGGTGAGCAGCTTGACCAGACAGCGCCCATGCTGGCCACTGCCAGAAAAGCAATGACCGACTGGGGAATATTGGGCATGTACGAGACTACTCTATCTCCGCGCTGCACACCCAGCTGGCGCAGGGCAGCCGCAATGTTGCGCACCTGCCTGTACAATTCATCCCACGAGATTTCCGTCAATGGCTGCGCTTCAGATTTAAAGAGTATAGCGGGGCGGCTGTGGGTCGCATTGCGAAAAACATGCTCCGCGTAGTTGAGTTCCGCGCCTGAAAACCACTGTGCGCCGGGCATTTTTCTTTCGACCAGCACCGTTCGATAGGGTTTAGACGCCTTGATGTGAAAATAATCCCATAACGAGGCCCAGAAGTCCTCGAGTTTGTCCACCGACCAGGCCCACAGCTCATCAGGGGTAGTAAAATACAGCCCTTTTTCGTGTTGAAGCCACTGCATGTAGTGCTGGATATTGGCCTGCTGCTTCATCTGTTCCGTGGGTTCCCACAGAAGCGTACCTTCACTGATTGATGTTGCCATACCAATTTACCTTCCTCATAACGTGCTATGCCTGGTAAGCCAAATGCAAACTACAATATAGTATGGCATATTTTTGGGTCGGATGTCTGCGTTTTGTTCCTAGAGGACGGGAGCGGACTGCTGCCTGGCTTGCAATTTCAGCGTGATCCATTGTATGATCCAACGGTATAAGAAGATGCACATAAGAAGCCAGAGCGCGCCGGAGAGATAGCCGGCCAGCACATCAGTCAGCCAGTGTTCGCCTTCCAGGATGCGCGAGTAGCCGATGATCAATATATCCAGCACGCAATAAATCTGAAGTGGAATTAGAAGCCAGCGATAACGCCATGTGCTTACCGGCGGCGTAAAGCTGAGGAAGAGCAAGAAACCATAGTAGGCTACATCATGCTCGGTATGGCCGGATGGGAAGCTCTTTTCTGGAATGTGGCTGAACACATGGATATGCTCGCGGAAAGAACCAGGACGTGGACGATTCACCAGTATATTGAAAATATAGTTGATACCACTGGCAATCCCTACCGTCAGGACTATCCCGGCGGCAGACTCAAACCACTTTACAGGCGATTTGCCCCTGAGGCGTGCGATTAGCCCGATAATGAAGAGCCCAACCAGCCAGACGCCGAGTGCGATAATCGAAGGAAGTGGGTTATTGATCGAACTGATAAAATCGATGGCAGAATTGAGAGCAGGAGCGAGCTTGGTTGCCTGGACCGCGTCTGTGGTTTGCAGTTCAAACGGGTAGGGGCGTGGATGGCTATGCACTATTACAGAAGAGGCGGTCAGGATGATAACGCCAATAACAAATAATACAACTGGGATGGGTCGGAGTCTCACAGTCACACGCTGCGCTTTAAGTGCTTTGGCCTCTAGGGTTGGCACAGTTCCCTGGGGATAGGATCTGCTATTCATACGCTCCTCCTTAAGAATACAATAAAAAGTAATAATTGGAATAAGCGCCAGGGCGGACTTTTTTATGTATGAACTGATGGATTATCTTTAACTATAGCACGCGAAAAAGCGGTTAAAGTTTCACATTCGCTTGTATCTCCCCTGCCAGGGTCTCGATCACCTCATAAAGTAGCTGAGGCAGTATGCCGAAGGAATAGGACATCAGCGCGCGCTCGCCTGCCTGGTGCGCTCCTTTGCCATATGGTCCCAGATTGATGACGGGTAGGTCCAGTTCCTGGATGGCATCAAGCGGCAAGTGATACTCGCCAGGATGAGATGCTTTTCCCTGCTGCCACGTTGGTATGTTAGCTGTCAATGCCGCCGTCTCGAAACCTCGTCCAAGGCGCAGGTAGCTCATGTCTGAAATGAATGGAAAGTATTCTTGCACCTTAAGCTGCAATTCGGGATGTACCTCTGCGATGGTGCGCGCAACGGAATGCAGCAGGCATGGCATTTCTGCGATATGCGGGATAAAGGGCGGCGAGTAGTAGAGTATGATGGCCGGACCTTTCTCACCGCTGAACGTCCATAAATGACGCGCCAGGTGCAGGCAGCGCCCGCGCGAGTCCAGTGCCTCCGGCATACTGTTCCACGCGGCAGTGATCTCAGTTTGCATGCGCTCCTGTCCAATCTGCTGCTCTACCTCCTCATACAATTCCGCGTAGGTAAGCACAATGCCGGAGCGCGGATGTCGTGCTAACTGATGATTGCTTGCCCAACGACGCTCTACCTCGATCTTGCGCTGTAGGACTCGTTCCAGCGCAGCCTGCGCATAACCACACAGTCGTTCCAGTAATTGCGCGGGCGTGGTCGAAAATGTGAGCACATTCAGGTAGAAATAGGCTGCGATTGGCACCTGCACGTCATAGTTCGTTTTCAAATCGCTTGCTTTCAGCGTAACAGGAGGCGGCGTGCGCTGCCCGCGCACGTCATCGCAAAGGGCGTCGTTCATGCTTACATCGCGAATGAGTTCCGCCGCCAGCAGGTTCGCGTCCAGGCCGTCGAACGGTTCGCCGACATGTGTAGCATGGCCGATTACCAGGAAAGTAGGCAAGAGTTTGCCGACCGAGCCTGTATAGATATAGCGATGTGGGTCGCCCGCGTAAAGTGCAGTAGTATAGTCTGTATTGATGGCTCCGAGATAGCTCAGGTGGTATTCCTCGCGCAGGCGTAAGAGGTATTGGACGGCTTGCAACACACCGGCTGACTCATTTTCTTCGTCGGGTGTGGCGATGAAAACGACCGACAGGGCAAGCTTTCCCTCTCGCGCAAGCGCTGCCATATGCCGCATGACCGCAATATTGACTGCTACGCCGCTCTTCATATCGACGGAGCCGCGCCCAAACATCCAGTCGCCGGGATGTTCCCTGAGATCCTCCGCTACACCAGGCGCTATGTCCGCTAAAGCAAGCTGACGAGCTGCCAGCGCAGCGGGATCAAGCGCGAACGGTTCAAGCGTGCCGTAATCCTTTGTATCGACGGTATCGATGTGACCGAGCAGGATGACGGTTTGGGGACTTTGCCCGAGCAGGAAGGCGCAGGCATTCTGACGACTACAGGCATCACCGACTACAGGGTCAAGTCCTATAGCGGTAAAGGCATGCTCCAACCCATCTTCTTGCAGCATGTTCAGTGTTTCATGCGCTACATCAATCTCTCCCTGACCGGGGCTGACGCTGCGTATATTGACCAGGCGCGTGGTATAGTGTTTTACCTGGGTGTACCAGTCTTCGTATCCAGGTGTCTTCATGGGCCTACTCCTTTGCTTTATGGATTACACCACTCTGCCCATTTGCTGTCAAGGAATTACTCGGGCGGTCGTGAGGGTCGCCCTTACCATACTTGCCGAGACTATTTCAACGGGGTATAGTAGGGGCGACCCTGGCGGTCGCCCTGGTATTCCCTGGCGACTATGCAACGGAGAGAAGAGGAAGCGGAAATAACCATGAATATTCATTTTATAGGTGTCCCATTGGATCTTGGCGCTGGCAAACATGGAGCCGATCTCGGCCCGAACGCTATTCGGTATGCCGGAATAAATCTCCATCCTCGGATTGAGGAGCAGCTACGCAGGCTTGGTCATAATCTCATAGATGAGGGGAATCTTATTGTCCCTTCGTTCAAAATCAAGCAGGAGCATGTGAACGAAACGCGCCTGCGTCACCTGGAGCCGATTGTGGATGTGTGCGAGCACCTGGCGGGAGCGGTCGAACGTCACTGCGGGCCTGACGATTTCCCGTTGGTAATCGGTGGAGACCATTGCATCGCGCTGGGATCGGTCACCGGAGTAGTCAAGGCGCGCGGACCCGTGGGCGTGATATGGATTGATGCCCATGCTGATTTCAATACGCCTGAAACGACGCCCAGTGGCAATATTCATGGTATGCCCCTGGCAGCCCTGGTAGGTATTGGTGATAAACGGCTGGTGGAGCTGGGCGGTATTGGCCGCAAAGTCGATCCAACGCGCGTGGTTATTATTGGTTCGCGCGACCTTGATCCCGGCGAAAAGGCTTTCCTGCGCGAAGTTGGAGTGAACGTCTTCACTATGAAGGAGATTGATCGCCTGGGCCTGGCCTCTATCATGGAGCAGGCCATCGAACTTGCCACCAGGGAGACTAACGGGCTGCATATCAGCTTCGATATAGACGCGGTCGATCCCCAGGATGCGCCAGGTGTGGGCACACGTGTCAGGGGTGGCCTGACCTACCGCGAAGCGCATCTCTCACTGGAGCTGATCGCGGATTCTGGTAAGATGACCTCGCTCGAAATCGTGGAGGTCAACCCCATTCTGGACCACGAGAATCGCACCGCAACCCTGGCGGCAGAGTTGATCTTGAGTGCATTCGGCAAGCGTATTTTTTAACACATGAATGCGCTAGTGCGAGAGGTATGAGGGCGACCCTCGCGGTCGCCCTTTTGATCTCCGGATCAAATGCGTTCCAACGGCACAAAGCCCATCAGCCGCAGCGCGTTTCCCATGGTTTGCACGGTGGCGCGCACCAACTGGGCGCGGAAGGCCTTCACAACCTCGTTCGACTCCTTCAGCATGGGCGGTGTGTGTTCGTAGAAATCGCTGAAGTGCGCGGCCAGGTCGTAGATGTAGGCGGCCAGCACGTTTGGGGCAAGCTGGCGCGCTGTCTCTGCCAGCGTGCGTGGGTAAGCGTCGATGTGGCGCAGCAGCTCCCATTCGCTCTGCTCAAGCTGGTCGGGCAGCATCTCAAGCTGGTCGGGAATCTCATAGCCTGACTCGTCCAGCTTGCGCAGGATGCTATTGGCGCGCGCGTAGGCATATTGCAGGTAAACGCCGGTGTCGCCGTTGGCGCGCAGAGCCTCGTCCATATCCAGGGTGATGATCTGCTGCTGATTGAAGCGAATCATGAAGTAGCGAATGGCGGACGCTGCCAGCAGCGCCGCCGTCTCGTTGGGCAGGTCGGGTTTGGCTTCCTGCATTTTTGCTACCGCTGTGTTGATGAGATCGTCCGCCTTCACCTCGATACCTTTGCGACCCGACATGGCGTAGAACTCATGCCCATCAGAGGTGTCTACGTCTACGCCCAGGCTCGCGGCTGTCGCGGCTGAGAGCGTGACCACCTCGTAGGCAAAGTGCGTCGAGTGGTCGGCCTGTTCGATATAGCCCAGGCGGCGCAGGCTTTCATACACTACTTGCTGTGGATACGACTGGCGCACATCAATCACGTTAATCACCCACTTCGCGTGGCCGAAGCGTTTCGGTTCGGCTTCTGTCTCCTCAGCAGACTCCGCCTGTGCCGGGCGCATCGTCCACAACAGGCGTCCGTCGCGCTGGCGTCCCCAGGGAACAAAGTGCAATTCTATATGCAAACTGTCCAGAAGGCCGAATTTCCAGAGTTGGTTGGCGATATCTTTAGCGGCATAAGTAGCAGTGCCATCGCTTTTGACCAGGATTTTGTCACTGGTGCGGTTGCCCTCCTCGGTCTGCGATTCCCCATCGCCGAATGGCAGTATCCAGCAGCCCGCGGCCGGACCTTCCTGGGGATTTTCCAGAACGCCGCGCTCTCGCAGCATCTCGAAGGTGCGTTTCCACAGTCCCGCGCCAAGTATGGCGGATTCCCAGGTAAGCAGGTCATACGAGATGTTCAATCGCCCCATAGTTGCCAGGTGTAAGCGCACAATCTTGCGCGAAAGGTCGGCAGCCAGTTGAGTATATAGCTCATCGCCATGCTCGATGCTGCGCAACACTTCCTTGCGCCGTTCCAGTAATTCCGGCTGCTGGTCGTAGGCCCTGCCAACCGCTACATAGAGCCGCGAGCAATAATAATCGAAAGACTCATCCGGCAACTGCTCGTTGCCCTCGGGGACTTCTAATACGCCTTCCTGTAACAGGACGAAGGCAACCACCACGTCCGCAACCTGCACGCCCGTGTCGTCAATATAGTTCTGCGCCTCAACCTGATATCCCTGCGAGCGCAGCATACGCACCAGCGTATCGCCCAGGCAAGAGTTGCGTAGATGGCCCGCGTGTACGGCTTTATTGCTGTTGACAGCGGTATGCTCAATGACCACTTTGACGCCTGTACCAATCTCATTCTGCCCGAAGTCGGCTCCGGCATCCAGCACACGCTCGATAACATCGCGACCCACTGCCGGGCGGTTCAGGCTAAAATTAAGGTAGCCGGGTTTCGTAACGCTGATTTCCGCTATGGCGGGAGCTTGCATATCGTGCAGGATGGCTGCAATGCCATCGGCAATGGCCAGTGGTGGACGGCCCAGTTTATCTTTAGCCGCCCAGGACATGAGCGGAATGGAATAATCGCCGAAACTCGCCTGCGCCGAGAAACGCAGATCTATGGGTAGCTGCTCAAGATCGATGATGATCTCTTCTTGAGCAAGGTAGGTTGTGGTTGCCTGCCTGGTGAGCGAGACAAGATAATCATAAAGGTCCCCAGGTATTGCATTGGCAGTCTGACTGGTAATTGACATTGTTCCTCCACATTGGTTTGTACCGTGTAAATTCGCAACAACTATAACCCAAGTTTATCTGGTGGTCAAGTCCAGGCGATCGCGAGGGTCGCTTCGGTAACTCAACTTCACTCTTCAGTTCCCAGGAATACCTGCAGCTAGTGTGGAGGGTTCTGTCGGATGTGTCTGTTTTATTTCGCTTGACTCGTTTCTTTTGAGTCTTGCGCGCAAGGTGCCGGGCTGATTGCTTGTCAGCCACCACAGCGCTCCTCCCGTTAGCAACACCAGGAATGGCTCGATGGGAGCGCGAAAGCGCATGTTGCTATAGAAGGCGATGTTCTGCGCAATGATAAAAGCCATGACGAGGTAGACAACCAGGAGTTTACTCTTGCGTCGTTTCCAGGTGAACAGCAGCCCCAGAGCCGCCATGAAAAAGATGGGGATCGACTCCAAAGGTATCAGCTTCATTATGATTTTAGTGGACAGCCGGTCAGGAAATTCTTCCATAGGGAGACCGTGCGCGTAGTCGTAAGGTATCCACATGTTGGTGAAGTGAAGCATGAGCAAGTAAGGCATCTCATTGAGATGCGTGCGAATCCAGGTGAGAGCCGTTTGCGTATCGATTGCGTCATCCTGCGGGGTGTATTTGATGTTATCATGGTTGATCGAGTGGGGCGGTGGCCGCCACATGCCGCGAACTGTTGGGTCGCCGCTTACAACGGCGTCATCATATACGCCTTTAAGGACTTCCCCCATGCCTGTTGACACCGGAATCAACCTGCCGGTGACGGTATAATTGCGATAGGTCCAGGGTAGAACGATCAAGGCTCCTATGCAGGCGATGATCAGGGTATCCTTAATGACTGTCTGGCGGGGGAGGATTTTTGTGAGCGTGACGATCACAGCCCACACGCACACAAGTCCTAGTAGAACAGGCCCATTGGGGCGTGTAAGTGATATTAAACCGAGCAATAACCCGCATAAAATGATCCATCGACCTCGCACCATGTATAGCCGCCAGGATTGGAACATGGTCAAAGAACTACTTTTCGAGTCTATAGCTTGTGATGGCGCGGCTTTCTGAAGCCGGTAAAGTGAGTAGGCGAATGCCGTCAGACAAAAGTCATAAAGGGACTCGGTGTACAGCCATCCATCATAAATGAAAAGTCCGGTGTAAACTGCTGCTATGACACCAGTAATCAGAGCGATTCTCCCACCAAAGAGGTCTTTTGCAAAAAGATAGACGAGTACGCATGTTCCCGAACCAAGAAAACAATAAAAGAGGCGTAAATAAAACCCGTGACTGCCAGCGAAAATGTCAATGATGGACATAATAAAGGGCCAGAGTGGAGGGCGACTCACATTTGGTAGAGGTGGATATAAGCAATAACAGTGCAAACTGGCAATATTATGGCCGATAATATTGTACAGCCCGGCGTCATAAATTGGGATGTAGCCGCGCGCGACCGTCACGTTATAGACAATGCGTACCAATAAAGCCAGGCAGTAAACAAGGATGACAGGAACATACGCCGCTGTGCGTTTAATCAAAGCCATTGCAACCTTCTCTTCAACTCATATTAATACCTCTTTGGGTCACATATAACAACGAAGCAGGTAGAGTGTTTGTCATTGCAATCAGTCGAAATGGCCAGATTGCGTATGCCGGTGATGAGGAATGATGTGAAGATGACAGCAAGTGGTCGATTATCGAACGCTGACTGGAATGCGTACTCGCCCTTTGTATTGCCAGGCAAGATAGTCTTGACGCTGGCGCAGGGCCTCTATTCTCTGCTGCAAGGTCAGTTGTTGTTGGTGGCATTCTTCGATTCCCAGTCGCCAGTGTTCCAGGCGTTGGCGCGCCTCGTCCGTTGTAAGATGGCTATGATCGGGGATTTCAGCAGGTGAAGAAATGCTCATTTCTCCCAGTTCATCCGCCGGACGCTCCTGCTTCTCCAATACCTGTAGAAGCGCCTCGACGACGCTAGGATCATAAAGGCTTCCCGCACACCGTTCTAGCTCTGTTTTTGCTTGAAGAACGGTAAACGGCTCCTCACGATAGGGTCTGGAAGAAATCATTGCGTCGTAGGAGTCTACTACGGCGAGTATGCGGGCACTCAGCGGAATATCCTCTTTCTTTAAGCCGTGGGGATATCCCCGTCCGTTCCAGCGTTCATGATGCGCGACGACGATATATCCCACCTGCTTAAATATTCCGCCAATCTGTTCAAGGATGGAGCGGCCGATGAGTGGATGATAGCGCATTATGGAGCGTTCTTCCTCGGTAAGCGGACCAGGTTTAAAGAGAATGGCTTCTGGAATACCTATTTTGCCAATATCGTGAAAAAGGGCCGCCAGGCGGAGCAGGGATATTTCTTCTTCTGGTTGTCTCAGACGGCGAGCTGTTGCCTCAGCAAGGTCTGCTATGCGCTGCGCATGATCTTTTGTCGCCTGATCATGTACCTGGGAAACGCTAGCTAAGGCCCGCACCACCATGGACACTTCGTCATCAACCAGGGGGCGCGGCGATGGCGCCTCCAGGTCTGCGAGACTGGAACAGTTGCGGCCGTTCGCTTTCGCCCGGTACATGGCGTGGTCAGCAGACTCGATCAATGCTTTGCCAGATACTCCATGCTGGGGGTAGATCGCTACGCCGATACTCGCCGTAGTGGAAATAGATATGGTAGATGACCTATCGTCTGGCTGCCAGGAGCATGGTTGTGAAACGACTGAGCGGAAATATTCTGCCGCCAGGTGTGCTGCAGGCAGGTCCGCGCCGGTCAGCAAGATGAGAAATTCCTCGCCGCCATAACGGCCTATAAAATCATTCGGGCCAAGCGCGTTGCGCAAGCGGCGAGCGACCTCGCAAAGTAGCGCGTCCCCTGCTTGATGTCCCCAGGTATCATTCACATACTTGAAGTGGTCCAGGTCCAGAAAAAGCAGCGCGCAAGAACTATGCGACTGCTGGCAAATGGCTATCTCATCATCCAACCGGCTTATCGCTGCCTCATGGTTCGGCAAACCCAGCATGGCATCAGTACGGGCCAGTTGAAGCATAGCGAGGTAGAGCTGGTCTCGTTCATTCAGAAGCAGTTGATGCTGCTGTGCTAAGATTTCTATTTGCCTCTCGTAGTCGCCAGCCTGCCATGCCTCGTGCATCGAGAGTTCGCCGCTAGAGTTTACAGATTGCGTATACAGCTTGGAGCTTTCCAATGTTTGTCCCCCTGGCCAAAGTGCCACCAGCCCAACACGAAAAATGTGGCCGACATACGCGATTTTCAGTAAGCGTTTTTCCCAGGAGTGGTAGGCTGGACATGTCATTATGAATGCTCAAAACCAACAGCAGAGCATTCTAAAGGAGAAACAGGCAGCATATTGCACAAGAAATAGTGTATCTTAATACGTTCAACCGACCACACTATTAAAGTATACATATTTTTCAAGATTTTACAACAACCGACGCGCGTTAAATGAATGGACTTACTTCTTTACCAGCACGAGACCCGAATATGGCTGCATCGTCACTGTCGTGATGGCGTGTCCATAAAGGTCTTTGTAGGTGTTCGCCGGCAGAGTCACCGAGTAGGCCTGGCCCGGTGAAGGATTCACTATAGTCATGCCGGTCGAGTAGGTGCGCATGTACACGTTCTGACTCTGGTATATTGCACCCAGGGGATACCCCACCAGGGCAAAGTACTCCGGCAGCGACACGTTTAACTGTATATATCGGTCGAGTACCGAGCTAATGAAGGAGCAATAGGTATAATGGCTTTTCACCAGCAGATAGTTTGCCAGTATCCACTGAATATCTCGCTGCTTGGGTAGATGGGTTGCATCTACCGCATACGGGACAAGGCCATTGAGGACTAACGGCTTGCCAAATTTGTTCTGCAATATCAAGAGGTCCTGTATCTTGGTAAACCAGGCGTTGGTGATGTTTGTGCCACTCACCGGGGAGGCGGTCAGGTAGGGAGAAATGGTGTTACCCAGTCTGGTAAAGCCGGCTTCATCTAATATAATGTCGGCATAGGGCAACAGGTCGGTGTAATGATCGTTGTAGTCCAGGTTGGGATAGGCATTGAAGGCGATGGCGATGGTTTTCCCCTGCTGTTGCGCCACAGTCTTCATCTTTGAGGTAAGATTGGCATACGCGCTAATCATAGCGTGCCGGTACGTCTGATCAGACAGCTTTCCGCTAAACATCTGTACCCATTGGCCCTTTGTAGTATAATGACCTGCCACCGCGAAACTATTGAGCGTCGTGACATGATCGAAACCGACAGCAGTAAAACCCTGTGACAAAGCGGGTATCAGGCATTGACCGATAATCAGATCTTGCACTGCCGGGTTGGTAAAATCCAGGGGCGCATGTATATAATCGACCAGGTTGCCAAAACGATAGTAAGCCAGCGTCTTACGATCACTGGTATACGACAGCCAATCAGGGTGGTTCTGCTTGAACCAGTCAATGGTCGGATCGGGCGCAGTGGCTTGTCCCCATTTACAATAACGCGCATGGTTTACAACATTGGTCAGGTAGAGATCTGGCAGGTTTCCCCACATGACAAAGCCGACCAATGGCGACGCATCAAGCCCGTTTACCGGCTGGTAAATGCCGCCGATAGCTCCGAGATGAATATTATCCCAGGTATCGGGCAGATGCGTCATAGCGGTTGAGTCGTTTTGCGGCGTCTGCGCACGAGACTCATAGTTGGCGCAGATTGTCAGCAGCAGCAAGGCCACCAGTGCCAGGTGGGGTATGCATCCAGTACGGAACATTTCAGGTCTATGGCTCTTACGGTCCCATCTGTTCTTTACATGTTTCCGCAGGCATTTTCTGTCGGGGATCGTCGAAATTCTCAAACCCTTCTTCCTCTCTCACCACTTTAGCGTCAATCACGGATCTGGCCTTTTTATGAACAGTATAAGATGCCAGTGAAATAACTTTTTACGATATATCTAGATTTCAAAAAATTGCTGTTGACATTTCACCATTGGGCTGGTATGCTTAACAAAGTAAATTCATACACGCTGACCCGCGTTGAGCGAAAGTAGTATGAGACGGGCAACCAACAGCGATCCGAAGAAGAGTGGAAGTTCGGAATGGATGTGCCACCTCAGAACGCATTCGTGAGCGGCTGGCCGAAGAAAGCCCCTGCTTTGCAAGATGATTGAGAGAGCCAGGGCAAGTAGGAACAGGTGGGTGGTTCCCACGCAGGAGAATAACCGCTAAAAGTGGTCTTTCCTCTTTGATATCGAAGAGGAAGACAAACAGGGTGGCACCACGGGAGTACGTATTATCGCTCTCGTCCCTTCTTCAATGTTCAGGAAGGGTCGAGAGTTTTTTGTTGCTCGGCTCCTTCCAAAGTGGATCTAAAGTAGATCAGATTGAAGGAGTTACACACAATGGCAATCAGCAGCCAGACCACTACCGCCGTCACCAGTAGCGCGCTCGAACTAGCATTGCAAAAAATCGCGTCCGTTGATGTGCCGCAGGGCAAGCATATCGCCCTGGCCTATTCGGGCGGCCTCGACTCGACGCTGTGCGTCAAACTCTCGGCTGAGAAATACCACGCGCGCCACTTGACCGCCATCACGGTTGACGTGGGACAGGGCGAACAGGAGATGCAGGAGAGCGCCGAGCGAGCGGCAAAGCTGGGCATCAAGCCGCTCGTTATTGATGCGAAGCAGGAATTTACCGGGCAGTGGCTCAGCAAGGCTATCCAGGCCAATTCGGATTATAACGGGTATCCGGTTTCCACCTCGATGACGCGCCAGTTAATTGCTTCCAAAATCGCGCTGAAAGCTCTGGAGCTTGGCTGCGATGCCCTGATGGAAGGCTCGACAGGCAAGGGCAACGACCAGTACCGCATGCACAACGTCTTCAGCCTGTTCGCGCCGGGAACGGCCATCTTCGTGCCGGTGCGCGACTTTGACCTGACACGCGGCGAGGAGCAACTGTTAATGGAGCATTTCGGCATCCCCGTTGAGGAACTGATCGCAGGCGGCG
>DATGGW010000465.1:0-11207 GCA_035308345.1 Ktedonobacteraceae bacterium
GCACCATCCTGCTGCACGCACATTCTTGACCCAATCGGAACCTGCGTACCCTGCAACCAGCCAGCGCTGCCCTTCATTATGCAGGACATACAGAGGGATGGTCTGCATCTTCCCGCTCTTGCGACCGGGCACACTCATCAAATGCGCTCTCGGTATCATCCCGAGGCGTATCATCGTCCCAAAAATGGCATTTAACATGCGCTGCCCGCGCGGCAAGTACGAAGCTTTTTTAGGCATGGTTTTCCTCTTTCAGGGATGTAGTAGCCAGGTCGTGAGACTCTGCGCTCAGGTAAAGAACTAACAAGCGCAAGTATATGAAGAAAAATCAGCGATATCAAGAGGTTTGCTCTATCTCTGGGCATCCCGCTTCAACGACATTTGAGAAGCCCTGAATTTCTGCCGGGCCAGGAGAAAAAAATATTTGCCATTTGTTTGACTAGAAACACGCATGTATTAGCTATATTTATTAAAATATGTTATTATTTACAAGAGGTTGGTGAAAAATACCAACTTTTTGTTAAAAAGTGAGCAAGAAAATGCAAACATTTCATGACATGAAGTAATGGACAGTGAGAAGGAAGGACTTCAACCATGATCGCGACATTGCGGCAGCGTAACTTTGCCCTGCTCTGGCTTGGCGGACTGATCTCCAATACGGGCGACTGGCTGCTGATCATCGGGCTTCCTGTGTACGTGTACCTGCTGACAGGTTCAGTCCTCGCCACCAGTATTACGCTCATTACTGCATACATTCCGAACCTGCTATTCGGCTCCGTTGCCGGTGTGTTCGTGGATCGCTGGGATCGGCGCTGGACAATGATTATCAGCAATCTGTTGCTGGCAATCGGGCTACTGCCTATGCTCGCCGTGCATTCAAGAGACACACTCTGGATTGTGTACGTCGTCGCGTTCTTCGAGAGCAGTTGCGATCAATTCGTATCACCTGCTGAGAGCGCACTGATCCCTAACCTGGTCAGCGAAGAGCAGCTTGTCGCCGCCAACGCGCTGAAATCCATCAGTATGAACAGTTCCAGGCTAATCGGTGGAGCGCTTGGCGGAGTGCTGCTGGCCGAGTTGGGTCTGCGGAGCGTGACCCTGCTCGACATGGTCTCCTTCCTGTTCGTTGCCACCATGATCTGGTTAATCAGCATGCCAGCAAGGCCACAGCCCGCGTCCCAAACCCCTAAAACACAGGCAGTTGTCGATGGAAACAAGCAGAAACCGCTGAAGCATTTCATAGGTGAATGGCTGGAAGGGCTGCAACTGATAGGTCAGCAGCGAGCGCTCATCGTTCTTCTAACTATGTTCGCCTTACAAAGCCTGGGCGAAGGAGTCTTCGGCGTATTGCTGGTTGTCTTCGTGAAACAAGTGCTGAAGGGAGGTTCAGTCGATTATGGTTTGATACTCTCGGTTCAGGCGGTAGGCAGCTTGATCGGAGGAGCATTCATTGGGATGTTCGGGAACCGCTTTGCCCCGGCGCGTATGCTGGGGATATGTGTATTCCTCTTTGGATTTATCGACCTGCTGATCATCGATATTCCAATCTTCCTTCCCAGCGTGCTGCTCGTGATGGCTCTTTTTGTGGCAGTCGGTATTCCAGGTACGGCCGGGATGGTCAGTTTCCAGACATTACTGCAAACCTTGATAGAAGACAAACTGCGCGGGCGCGTTTTCGGGGTAGCTCTCTCTATCGGCGCGCTGATGACGCTGTCAGGCATGATCCTGGCTGGCGCGCTGGGTGACCGCCTTGGCCCTGTGCTCATGCTTAATATCCAGGGAGGTATGTACGCTCTCTCCGGCATGCTGGTTCTGCTGACGTTGTGGGGGCTGAAAGTCGGGAAACAGGCTGAATTGATAGCTGGATAAATCTATCCCTTGACGTAGGCGAGTTTCTCCGCAACCTTGCCGTCTCGCACGCGAAGGACATCTACTCCACGTACGTGCCCGCGACTCCCGTCGGTATTTGTCCACTCGTACCTCCAGCGAATGACGCAGCGATCTTCATGCGCGAACATCTCCTCGGACTGGAAAACGGCATCGGGCGATGAACGAAAAAACTCTTCCCAAAAGTGGCGAACCGCCTCTTGTCCTGCAAACCACTCACCATCTGGCGGCGGATAGGTGTTATCAAAGATGCAGTCCTCGGTCATCAGGGCCATCACCGCCTGAATATCGTGCCGGTTGAAGGCGTCGTTAAACTGGTTGATTACCTCAACAGTTGATGCTGTCTGTGTAACTTCCTGAATGTTCTCTTGCTCCTCACTGAAGATGATCCAGGCGATCTCGAAACGCAGCGATCTGAGCGCTGTGCTCGCGCTTGTGCCCGTAGTACATATAGACCAGAACGTCATCCAGGGAATAGTCCATGCCATACCAGGGCAGTGTTCCCGCCTGGCGGAACTGTTCCGGACGAATCTGTGCAGCCAGCGACATTACCTGCGCGTGTGCGTCGTAGAACTCGTCGAGAACCTCTCTCACTTTTCTCCCCTTGCGTCTCTCTACCTCAATATCGTTAAACTGATCACCTAGCCCGGTAAACTTGTCCAGGTTGGGTGTAGGGTGCCTTCCGACAAACCCGGAGAGGACGTCTACCAGGACCTTTTCATAGGAAGCAAGGTGGGCGATGATGTCCTTGACCGACCAGACACCACAGGCTCCCGGTGTTTCCCACGCTGTTTCGGGAAAGCCATCGATGGCCTGCATGGCCGTAGTTTGTCCATACTTCAAAATGTCTGTAGCGTTCATGAGATGTTCCTTTCCTCTAGTAAGATGACTTGGCGTAGAGATGACCCACCTGGAAGTCGAGCCCAACGTAGGGTTCATCTCCGACGACCCACGCGTCGTGTCCCGGTGGGAGTAACTGTACGTCACCTGGCCCTATGCAGAGCCCTGACCTCTTCGGGCGCATTCAAACTCTTGGTCTGCATCTTTGACATGATTGTTCCTCTTTTCTTTTGTATGTAGTAACTTGCAGTAGACCGCCAGCCCTGACTGTTTTCCGGCTGACTTTCTTATTGTAACCGGAATGTGATGCCAAACCATCGTGGTAAACACGGAGAGAATGAAGATGGCACACGGAGATTTGTGAAAGCGTATCTCAGGTAGAACTCTCAGTTTCAGCCTTGCTCACCAGGCCTGTTTCGATAGCCCATACAGCAATCTGCGTGCGCGAGGTACAGCCTAACTTGAACATGATATTGCCAATATGGGTTTCGACGGTTCGTTTGGTGACCACCAGTATATCCGCAATGATCTGATTGGATTTTCCTTGCGCAATCAAGACTGCAACTTCCCGTTCGCGTTCAGTCAATCCACCAAATGCCTGCTTTGCGCTGCGACCTGGAGCGTGCGGAGAGGTACGAGGTAACATAGCAGCTGCCAGTTGCAGGAAATTGTCCCGTAATGGGTCATAGGCAATAGTAGTGGCAAGTTCTTCGATTAGCGTCCGGGCGGTCGCAAACGCCTGCTCAGCCTCTGAACTTCTTCCCTGGGCTTGATAGAGATTGCCAAGGGCGACGCAAATTCGCCATTGCATCGGTCTTACCCCCTGCGCTAACGCGATCTCGTGCGCTGACTTGAGTGCTGCTTCGGCTTCCTCTGTCCGCTGCAAGGCTGCCAGAGCTTCTCCGCGCAGCTTTGAGACTCGCAGGCTGCTCTTCCCCTCAGACGTATGGGCGGAGGATGCGATCAACTGATCAATGAGTTCTAAGGCGCGGGCCGGTTGCCCCTGTGCGAGTGCGAGTTCCAAGAATGCACACCAGAGGAGGCGCTGGGCCATGGTTTCGCTAGGAGTCTCCGGGCTGAGTGCGGTGTGAAGTAGCTTTTCCGCCTGGGCAAGATCATGTAGCAGGATAGTCATAGAGGCGAGATACCCAGTAGCAATGCGCGTCCAGAACAAAGAGCCAATCTCGCGTGCAAGTGCCAGCGCTCGTTCAAAATGTTCACGTGCCTGCGGATAAGCGAGCAGGCTGCTATATATGCCTCCCAGGACGCTGTGGGCAGCTGCTTGCCATTGGCGATGCTCGATCTCTTCCGCAATATTTAAACTCTGCCTCACTGCCTCAAATGCACGTCTGTACTCTCCCTGGGACCCCAGGCACAATCCCAACTGGAAGAGCGCATATGCTTCTTCTGAGCGATGCCCGATCTCACGCGCAATGCTGAGCGCGTGTTCAGCATCCTGGTACACTTCGGCTAGACTCGCTGCTGAGACCATTGTATCGGTTTGATAGGTCGGGCCGCACAGCGTTAAGGTTGCCAGGCTTGAGGTCAACCCAGGCTTGTCATCAAGCTCACGAAAGAGCGCGACAGCCTGCTGGTAATAAGCCGTGCCTTCAATCAGATCGCCACCAAGGTAGCTGGTCATACCGAGCAGATCCAGCGTCTCGGCGATTCCGCGTGAATCATGGAGTTGTTGGAAAATGGCCAGCGCCTCACGGTGGTAGCGCAGTGCCTCCTGTGGCTGCTCCACATTCAGGTGCCAGTTGCCGACGCGGTTGAGACTACGGGCGTGTAAGGCAGGATCATTAAGCGACTGCGCCAGAACCAGCGCCTGGCGAAACCATGCTTCTGCCTGGGCGTAATCGCGTTCCGCCCAGAGAAATCCCAGGTCAATCACACTTTGCCATTCTGCTGCACGGTCGTGCATCGCGCGGGCCGCATCCAACGCCAGTGTGTAATCACGTTGTGCCTGCTCGAACTCACCAAGCGTCTCATAGGCCTGCCCCCGCGCACGATACAACGCAGGTGAAGGAGGGAGGGACAGGTGATCAACGGCCTCCAATGCCCAGGTGAAATAGTCGATGGCGGCGCGGTGCGAGTACAGTCGTAACGCCTTTTCTCCGGCGCGCTGCGCATAGTCCACTGCTTTCTGCCAGACTCTGGCCTGGTAAAAATGATTGGCCAGATCCTCGATATGCGCATCAAGGGCAGCAGAAGGAAGTTGCTCCAGGGTCTCGGCAATAGCACGATGCACTCTGGCGCGCTCCCGTGCCAGGAGCTGCGTGTAAATGGCCCGCCGCGTCAAGGCGTGTCGAAACGCGAACTGTTCGGTGGATGCTTCGACCACGAGTTGAGCAGATACCAATTCTTTCATGACCAGGAGGAGCTGCTCTTCATCATATCCGGTGAGCTGCTGGAGAAGGGCAAAATCAAAATGTCGCCCGGCAACAGCGGCAAGGGTCAACACCTGTGTGGCCGCTTCCCCCAGGTGCTGTGTTCGTTGTTGCACCGCATCCTGCACGCTTTGCGGAATGCGCGCAGCATACAGTGATCTGCGATTCCAGTAGCCCTGGGTGTAGAAAATGTCGCCAGCGGCAATCATGGCGCTGAGCGTTTCTTCGACGAAAAAGGGATTGCCTTCCGTCAGCGCGTAGAGCGCATCTAGCAGTTCTCCATGCAGAAAGCGGCGCATATCGAACGCCGTGTGTTGCTGAGCAAAGAGAGCCGAGAGCATCAGATCGACTTCGTTGCGCGAAAGCGGCGCGAGCTGGACTTGCCGAGTCAGCCGCTCGCGTGTGAGCTGCGCGAGCCAGCTACTTAACTCCGCACGCATCTCATCCGGTCGGTAGGTGACCAGTAGAAGAAGAGGATGGGAGAGAGTGCGTCGCGCTACAGTGTGAAGAAAGTCCAGGCTGGTGCTGTCGCTCCAATGCACGTCTTCTATGATGAGAAGGAGTGGGCAGGACGCTGAGAGGTGGATGAAAAAGTTCGCCAGCACCGCAAAGAGACGGCGTTTCTCTTGTTCGGGTTCGAGGGGCAGAAATGGCGTCTTCTGATCGGAGATGAGTTCAGGCAGCAAAGGAAAGAGGTCATGAGCTAAACGCTCTAACTCAGTCGAAAGTGGTGCTGCCGGATGTGACGCAAAGAGGGAGCGCAAGAGGTCGAGCAACGGCGCATAGGGATAGGCAAGATCTGTCGGAAAGCAATTGCCTTGCAGGAGAAGAAACCCCTGTGTCGCGGCAGAGGTTTTTATCTCAGCGACCAGGCGCGATTTCCCAATGCCTGCTTCCCCACTGATCAGGACCATATGTCCCTCTCCACGTTTTGCCTGCTCAACGAGCAGCTGCAAGGTAGCAAGCTGGCTTGCTCGACCAACCAGGTGCGGTGTGATCATTGGTGGAGGGGATATTTCTTCCATAGCTTTCCTCCTCTTGTCGCACACTCCTTCAAAGTCCCGTTGAAAACCTCTTTATCTTTAGACGTTCCGAACAGTTTCAGGTTACAGATTCAAGCCCACTGCATCTATTTTGGGAGTTAACCTTATTACTTGAGCGGATTTATTTCTTGACCTTGCTATCGTGGTTATATTCATGTATCTTAAAAATGTAGAGCTTGATGCATGCACCAAGCCAGAAAGGAGTTATAAGTGGCAGATCAACCAGGAGTATTACAAGAATGGAGTGGGCTGAAAGTCATTGGGGCCGGGTTTGGGCGAACAGGGACGTTCTCCCTGAAGAACGCGCTTGAAGAACTCGGTTTTGGTCCCTGTTACCACATGACGGAACTCTTTGACAGACCTGGCGCTACGGAACAATGGGATGCTATTGCCGGGGGAGCGCCTGCTGATTGGAACGCGGTCTTTGAGGGGTATCAGGCTGCGGTAGACTGGCCAGCTTGCGCTTTTTATGAAGAACTCATGCAGGTCTATCCAGAGGCAAAGGTGCTGCTCACGATACGAGACCCTGAAAAGTGGTATCAGAGTGTCATCAGCACCATTTACCAGGTTCCGCGCCCTGATCCTGCTCTTTCTCTTCATGCTCACATGGTCAATGCCATCATCTGGCAAGGGACGTTTGACGGCAAAATCGAGGATAAAGACTATGCCATCGCTGTTTTTCTCCAGCATATTGAGGAAGTTAAACGGCAGGTTCCGGCGGAAAAGCTGCTGGTTTATGATGTGAAAGAAGGCTGGGAGCCACTGTGCGCCTTTTTAGGGGTCGAAGTGCCCGCAGGTAAAGCGTTCCCTCATCTCAACGACCGTGAAAACTTTGTGGGCAGGGCAAGGCAGCAGCAGGAGTAGAGAGGTTCCAGGTCGCCCTCGTATCCTAATCAAAGCTCAGCTTTACGAATGGACAAGAACGGCATCTAATACGCGCGCGGGTTCGGGGATCTCTTCCTGCAAGACATAGACTTTTTGACCGCGTAGTGATGCAACCGCTCGCCTGACACCTTCGATGAAAGTGACCTGCGGCTGCCAGCCCAATTGCTGCTGCGCGAGGGTATTATCCAGCACCAGAGCGGTTGGCTCGGCATGCGCGCTGGCGAGGTGAACTGGAAGGAGAGCGCTTGAGAATTGTGAGGCGACGACATCGAAGACCTGGTCGAGAGTATGGCCTTTGCCCGTACTGATATGCACAGTGCAGTTGTGACCACGCTCCAGAATGCAGAGATTGGCTCGTGTCACATCATCGATATAAATGTGGTCGCGTACATCGCAAGCCGAGCCGCGTATGATTGGACGCTGTCCCTGCGATAGCATGCCCACAAAATATGTCACCGGATGCTGCGCTAGATCGCTGTTCGATTCTCCGAAAATGTGAGCATAGCGCAAAATTGTATGTTCCAACCGGTATTGTTGTGAATAATAGCGAACATACCACTCACCTGCAAGTTTGCTGATGTCGTTGGGGCGCTGCGGAAATGGGGGTGTGTCTTCTTTGACTATATGAATTTTATGCTTTATAGCTTCTGCCACCGGCATTGGTTTATAGAGTGTGGAACCGTTAGAGGCATAGATCAGTTTTGTGACAGATGCGCTGACGCATCCTTCCAGCACGTTCATGAGCCCGCGCAACTGCACATCAGCATCCGCGAGCAGCGACGTTTCAGGAAAAGTGGCGGCAAGCTGTGCGGCATGGTGGCTGACTACATCTGGCCGTTCTAGCTGCAAGACTTCCTGCACCTTTGGATCACGAATATCCAGCCGGTAAAAGCGCGCGCGTGCATCCACGTGCTGTCGCGAGCCATGCGCCAGACTATCAATTACCAGGACATCATGACCTGCATCAAGATATGCCTTCGCCAGGTGAGAGCCGACGAAGCCCGCGCCGCCAGTAATTGCTATTTTCATGAACAAGTATCCTTTGAGCTTTTTCGTCAAAAATACCAGGAGCGCAACTGATGCGCTCCTGAGGTGTTGCATAGCTCTCCGCTATTGTTAGTGTATCTTTCGGGTCTATAGATAATCGCGGATATACTTTTCCCCCTGGCGCGCCACCGATGTGATTTCCAAATTTCCAGGGTCTGTATAATGAAATATGAAGAGATCGCCGGATAAAAAGGAGGAAGCTTTGCCAGAGCGTTATATTATACCATACATCGATAAGATTTTATATATCGTCGGGACATTCGTCTTTATTCTCGTGGGTTTGAGCGCCTGCGGCTCTTCGACCTCTTTGACCTCAAGCACGCCCACGCCGATCCACCCGGGGCCTATAACTATTGGAGCCTCGCTCTCTCTGACGGGAGGCTTTGCGGCCGATGGCCAGGCCACAGAGCAGGGATACCAGCTCTGGGTCGATAACATTAATAAGAGCGGTGGCATTCTTGGCCACCAGGTGAAGCTGGATATCCTGGATGATGACACCAGGCTGAATCAGCTCACCACCAACTACCAGACGCTGATTACCGTCCATCATGACGACCTGGTCGTCGGGCCTTTCGCCGATAATTTCACGCTAGCTGCGGCACGCGTTGCCACTCGCTACGGCTATGCCCTCGTCGAAGGCTCAGGAACGGCTCCAGTTGTGTTCCAGGCGCACATGCACAATCTTTTTTCCGTCTCACTGTCTGCGCAGAACACCTTGTCCAGCTTCGCGACCTATATCCTGTCCTTGTCGGCGTCAACGCGTCCCACGACCGCGGTTTATGCCACCGAGCAAGATTCCTACCTGCAGCCGATTGTCGAGACCGCCAGGGGCCTGCTGGAACACGGAGGCGTGAAGACATCTATCGACGAAATTACCTATCCCTCGGAGACCACCGACTGGAACCCGATCGCTGACAAGATCATCGCGGCAAACCCCGATATCGTGGTGCTGGGCACCGCGACCAATGATGCCGTCGCGTTCGTACAGCGCTTCAAGCAGCAACACTTCAATCCCAGGGTGTTGCTCGAGGTGTCTGGACCCGACCAGGGCGTACAATTCACGGGCCCCATCGGCGGCGCCAGGGTCGCCGAAGGCATCTTCGTCCCCAATGGCGGCTGGTTCCCGGGCCTCTCGACCTTTCAGAATACAGAATTCCAGCAGCAGTACATCGCCAGGTTCGGCGGCTCGGCCGCCACCATTGGTGGGGATGAGGTCCAGGCATACTCGGTACTGCAAGTGCTGAAGCAGGCCATCGACAAAGCGCAGAGTATTGACAATGCCAGACTGATACAGATCCTCCGCACGAACACGTTTCAGAGCGTGCAGGGGCCGGTCAGGTTCAATAACGACGGAGAAAATATGCTGGCAACTGCCTACCTTTTCCAATGGCAGAACGGGAATCTGACCCCCGTGTACCCGGCGATTGATGCCCTGAATACTCCGGAGTATCCCAAGCCGAATTGGCCCTCCTAGCTACCAACCAGGTTGGCGTGGAAACATGCACTCTTTCATTTCGCTCAGAGGATATTGAATAGAGCATTCGTGCCGATTGAGGTGAGAGATATAAGAATTATTTTTGGGGATGAGGACTGTCGCAATGATTTCAACACGACAACTCTGTACGGGAACTCATTTCTCTGGAGGTACGAATGCCATTTTCTTCTCACCGGCAGCTAAAACTTGTGCACCTGGTGCGTCTGGGTTTTGGCCTGTTGCTGCTGTGTATGATTGTGACATTTAGCGCCAATCTTGTGGCCGACACCCAGTACAATGCCACTACCGATCGTCTCATCGACCACCTGTATCCTGCTCGCAACCAGGCCAAAGAAATAGGCAGGCTCGCACTGGCTATCGATGACACCGGAGCCTTGTACATATTATCGCGCAATCCTGCTCAACAGGCGCAACTTCTCCAAACCTATCAGCAGGATGCACAGGCACTACGGGTTGCATTGTCCGCGGCTACGGCTATGGCCGATACAGCGGAGCAGCGTTCCGCGCTCTCTGATTTTACCTACTATTTCTTCGGAGACGGTGGTTATTATGAGAGTCAACAAGCCTTTGCTTTTGCCCAGAAGCGGGCCGGTCAGGATCTCCTCGCCAGCCAAAACTATGTGAATAACCCGTTTCTCTCGTCTTTCCAGGCCGATATACAAGTCTACACCGACGTAGTGAATAGTGAAATAGCGCAGGGGGATGCCAGGCTGAATTCGGTATCTACGCTGGTTCGATTTCTCAATATAGGTTTGGGGGGAAGTGCCTGTCTCTTTGGAATAGGCATCGCTGTTTTTATCGCTCGCTCTATTGGACGCCTATACCGTCAGATCGAGGAGAAAAACGCCAGGCTGGCTGAGAACAATACCCTTTTGCAAGCGCTCTCGAAGACCGATCCACTGACCGAACTCCCTAATCATCGCGCGCTCCTCTCGACGCTCAAGCAGGAGTTGGAACGGGCTCAGCGCTATGACCGCCCCTGCTCGCTGCTCTTCCTGGATCTCGATCATTTCAAAGCGCTCAATGATAGCTACGGGCACACGGCTGGAGATATCGTACTCTGTGCATTTGCTGGTATTCTCAGCGCCACTATTCGTACCATGGATACCGCAGGTCGCTGGGGAGGAGAAGAGTTTGTCGTCATCTTACCAGAGGCAACCGCCGAAGATGCGCTGGGCGTCGCGGAAAGAATCCGCGAGGCGATCAGCTTCTCTTCCTTTGAGATCAGCGGAGGTTTGCATCTGACGTGTTCGGTTGGGGTCGCGTGCTATCCGGAGCATGCTGCTGACCAGGATGCGCTTCTCACCGCGGCCGACCAGGCCATGTACGGAGCCAAGCGACTGGGGCGCAACCAGGTTCGTATGGTAAGTGATCCTGCTATCATCGCGCTGCTCACTTCAGAGTCTGCCGAAGGAGGAAGAGAGGAAACCGCGTTACACGGGACTGTGGAAGCCCTGATCACGCTCGTGGAAAAGCGGGATTGGTCTTTGGGGCATCACTCGCAACAGGTCGCCGACCTGGTACGTCAACTCGCACTTGCATATGGGATGTCCCTGGAAGATGCACAGGTTGTGGCTGTGGCAGGGCAACTACATGATATTGGTAAAGTGGCCATCCCCGACG
>DATGGW010000466.1:0-8487 GCA_035308345.1 Ktedonobacteraceae bacterium
GCTCGTGCCGATAGCTCGCTACCAGTTTACTGGAGGTGTGACCTTATGCCGAAGCAGGACAATGAGAAAACCATGCAGGGGGCCGCCCCGCTCGACGGACTGCTGATCGCCGACTTCTCACGAGTACTCGCTGGTCCATACTGCACCATGCTGCTTGGTGACCTCGGCGCAACGGTGATTAAGGTCGAAAGCCCTGAGGGGGATGACACACGTACCTGGATGCCACCAGACCGCGACGGTATGGCGACCTACTATATGGCAATCAACCGTAATAAGCGCTCAATCATTCTTGATTTCAAAGATTCCGCGGACCTGCGGCTGGCCCACGAACTGGCTGCCCGCGCCGATGTCTTCATCGAAAATTTCAAGCCCGGCGGCCTCAAGCGCTTCGGACTGGATTACGAAGCGGTCCAACAGCGAAACGCCGGGATCATCTATGCATCCATCAGTGGTTTCGGAACGGCGCAGGGGGCAGCCCTTCCTGGCTATGACCTCATCGTGCAAGCAATGTCCGGCTTAATGAGCCTCACGGGTGACTCTGATGGCCCGGCCTATCGCTCCGGTATCTCGGTGTTCGACGTGATGGCCGGGCTGCACACAGCCATTGGCATTCTGGCTGCCCTCAACCACCTTAATCGCACTGGCGAAGGCCAGCATGTGGAAGTAAGCCTGTACGCCACGGCGCTCTCAGGAATGGTCAATCAGACGACAGCTTATGTGGCTGGCGGTGTCGTTCCGAAACGCATGGGCAATGCCCATCCCAGCCTATTCCCCTACGAAGCGCTTCCCACAGCGGATCTGGACCTGATTATCGCTGCCGGGAACAATGGGCAATTTGGCAAGCTATGCGAGATCCTCGATCTTCCTGAGCTGCCGCACGATCCCAGGTTTGCAAACACCAGAGATCGCACCCGCAACCGCGATGCCTTGCGCCCGCTGCTGGTAGAGCGGCTACGCACCAGAACAGCCAACGAATGGTTCCGCAGGTTGAGCGCCGTCGGCGTTCCGTGCGGCCCGATCAACAACGTCGAAGGAGGGATCATCTTCGCTCGCGAAATCGGACTCAATCCCATCGTCGAGGTTGGAACTGGGGAGGATGCTGTGCCAATGATTCGTCACCCGATTTCGTTCTCCCTGACGCCTCCGCGCTACAATCTGCCGCCCCCGGCGCTCGGCCAGGACAACGAGCAGATTCGCGCCTGGCTCAGCCAGACGATACACATCGACCCGGAGGAACTCAGGAAGCCCCCCAACCTGTCATCCTGAGCGCAGCGAAGGCTCTGTTTCTATGGATTGTCGAGAACCTTCGCTGCGCTCAGGATGACATTTGCCAGGGCAAGAATGATGTGATGATAAGCCCAGTTCAGCCTGGATACCCTGGCAGCAGCCCTATGTCGAGAGGGCTGAGAACCTTGTAACATCTAAGGGAAAGATGGAATATCCCACCGGCATTGGTACCTCCGATGCCACCAGCATTCATCTGCTTGGTCACGATCTTGCTGGCGAGCTGATTGGTAATATCGGGTTCGGTGAGCTGGCTCTCTGGCTCGCCATGCAGCAGCGACCCACACCGCAGCAGGTGCGTGTGTTCGAGGCTGTGCTCGTCTCGCTTGCCGATCACGGCTTTACCCCGACCGCGATCGCGGCCCGCCTGACCCTGTATAGCGCCCCGGATGCGCTCCAGGGTGCGATGGCGGCGGGTCTGCTGGGTGGCGGCTCGCGCTTCCTCGGGGTCACAGAAGACACTGGTCGATTTCTCGCTGGCGTGCTGGCAACCGTCGCAGGCCAGCTCCCAGAGAACGATGAGCAATGGGACGCGCTTGCCCGCCGGGCCGTCGCCGAGCAGCGCGCTGCTGGCCGCTTTGTCCCAGGCCTGGGTCACCCGGTACATAAGACCGTTGACCCTCGTACAGCCGTGATCATCGCGATTGCCAACCAGGAGGGCCTGCCGGGGCCCCACCTGCGCTTGTTCGAGGCCATTGGCCGTGTCCATGCCGAAGTGATTGGCCGCACGCTGCCACTTAACGGCGCTGGAGTGGCAGGCGCCGCGCTTGCCGATATTGGACTCCCGCCTGAGTTGCTGCGCGGAGTAGCCCTGCTCGCGCGCGCGGCGGGGCTACTCGGTCACATCGCTGAAGAGCTGCGTCATCCCATCGCACCCGACATCTATTCAGCGATCGACCGGAATGCCGTGTATCGGCCAACCACCAACAACGACATCGCAGAACAACGCTAGCCCGGCTCATCCATCATCTGCCATGCGCGCAGGTTATACACGAAGGAGAAAATAGCGTGACTGATAGACTTTTGACGACGGTTGTGGGAAGCTATCCTCAACCTGAGTGGCTGGTTGACCGCAAGAATTTACAGAACCGATTACCGCCGCGCATCCGGGCACATGAAATCTGGCGCATTCCAGAGCCCCTGCTGCAACAGGCCCAGGACGATGCAACCCTTCTTGCCATTCGTGATATGGAGCGTGCAGGCATAGACATTATTTCTGACGGGGAGATACGAAGAGAGAGTTACTCCAACCGCTTCGCCACGGCGTTAGGCGGGATGGACCTCGATAACCCAGGGGTGGCCCTGGACCGCACAGGCCATCCCAACCCTGTCCCGCGGGTCGTCGGCCCGATCCGCCGCTTACACCCGGTTGAAGTACGCGACGTGGAGTTCCTGCGACGCAATACCAACCATCGCATCAAGATCACCGTACCAGGCCCTTTCACTGTCACCCAGCAGGCGCAGAATGACTACTACCACGATGAGAAAGCCCTGGCATTGGATATCGCTGCAGCCATCAACGAGGAGATCAAAAGCTTGCAGGCAGCAGGAGCTGACGTGGTACAGATTGATGAACCGTATCTGCAAGCGAGATCGGAGAAGGCCAGGGCGTATGGAGTAGAAGTCATCAACCGGGCGCTGGAAGGGATTGAAGGACCAACGGCACTGCACCTCTGCTTCGGGTATGCAGCAATCGTTCATAGCCGACCTTCCCAGTACTCTTTCCTCACGGAGCTGCGTGATTGTGTCGTCAGGCAGATTTCGATTGAAGCGGCTCAACCACACCTCGATCTATCAGTCCTTCGTCAATTAGCAAATAAAACCATCATTGTAGGCGTCTTGAATCTGGGCGATATGGAGGTGGAGACGCCGGAGACAGTGGCCGGGAGAATACGCTCAGCCTTACAGTATGTAGAGCCGGAGCGCCTGATCCTGGCGCCGGATTGCGGCATGAAATACCTGCCGCGGGAAGTGGCCTTTGGCAAGCTAAGTACCCTGGTCGAAGGAGCCAGGATTGTTCGACAGGAATTGTAAGGATGCGTATGCCTCAAGATCAGTGCCCGTTTTCTTCGCTCCTGCTCGCGGTACAAGATGTTGAGCTCTGCTGCCGTAGCGGAGACACTCCTTCCGGCAAGAACGTCTCCTGCCCTACAACGTCCCACGGAAAAGATACAGAGAGGTGCAGATTATAATGAGAATGAGCCAGTTATAACCCGGCAGTAATACCTATAGCAGGCTGGATGCACCTTTGATACAATGGGATGGATATTGTCAGGAGAGGGGCACAGGCAGACATGAAAAAAGAAACGAGAGCGAATACAAAAAACCGATGATGCCTGAGCCGAGCGCGCAGAAACCACCCAAACGATCTATGGAGGAAACTTGCTCACCATCTGTGGTGAGCGGACTTATGCTGGATTGGGCAGACATGCTACACCCCCTCGTTGCGCTAATTGGCCTGACCTGGTGCAGGGATAACGCCGAGTTGTTGCATCATTCCCAGGAGATCCTGGTTGCCCCAGTGTTCTATTATCCTGCCATCCTCGAAGCCGAGAATATCAATAGCGGTAATCGTGACCTTCTTGCCCGTGGGAGGAATACCCATGAGAGGGCCGTTATGCGTGCCGCGACCAGTGAAGCGGATTACGAGCTTGTCTCCCTCGGCGATCGTGTCTTCAATCGAGAGATGGATGTCGGGAAAAGCACTCCGGTACATACTAACCAGTTTTCTCAACCCCTCATAGCCTGGTAGAGGATTGCTCGGATCATGATCCACAAAATTCATGGCAAACAGCTCCTCGATCAGTTCAAGCTTCCCAGCATTGAAGACCGACTCGTACCATCGAAGGGCAGTGGCTTTGTTATTTTCTGCTGACATGAGATGTTCTCCTTTTTATTTCTCACTCTTATGAAGATATCTGTCAGAATTCGACAGTATATTCTTTACAGGAGTAACTATACAAGGGAATGAAGTGAAAGCCGATAGCAATTGCGTATCATGCGCGTATCATCTCCTTTGTCAATGCCCATCAATTGATACCTGCGTGATATCTGGATGCTATCGGCTTTCACTTTATCCCCTTATATAATTGTCGTTATAAAGAGAAAAAACGGCATGCTGATTTGTAGCTAGCCAACCCATACGATGGGTGCAGAAAGGATTATTCCTGTGGCTGATAACAATTATCATTTTATTACGCGCTGGCGTGTTGAAAGCACGCTCAAGGAAGTGGTCGAAATACTGAATGATCCGCTCGAGCTGGCGCGCTGGTGGCCTTCTGTGTATTTAACCGTCAAGGTGCTGGAAACGGGAGATGAGCGCGGTGTGGGTAAGGTTGTCAGCCTGTATACAAAAGGCTGGTTGCCGTATACCCTACGCTGGAATTTTCGCATCACCGAGGTACGAAACGACGGCTTTGCCCTGGTAGCGTCTGGCGATTTCGATGGACGAGGTATCTGGACGTTTGAGCAAGACGGCGCATATGTCAATATCGTGTACGACTGGAAGATTAAAGCGGAGAAGCCGCTGCTACGTTACTTCTCTTTCATCATGAAACCGCTCTTTTCCGCCAACCATCATTGGGCTATGGCCAGGGGAGAAGAAAGCTTGAAACTGGAAATTGCCCGTCGTCATGCCGACAATGCAGAGGAGCTTGCCCACATTCCCGCGCCGCCGCCACCGACATTTATGTTCTTTACCGTCCGTTGAATGAGCCATATATGAGAATGCCCGTTGGAGCGCTGCTGGCATGACAGCGCCCCAACGTATCCAGGAGCAATGGCGCATCTACTCGGCTGCCAGTCCAATGGCGCTGAATGGCAGCACGAACTGATCCGCATGCACGACGGTGCTCAGGCTGCCATCGGAGTGGATCTGGTACCCGATGAGCGTGGCAGGACCAGGGGGCACCAGCAGGAGCCGGGAGTCCAACACGTACAGGAAGCGGCTGTTGTTGCTGAGCGCCTCCTCAAGAGGGAAGGTAGCGGGAGGCGTCGTAGCCGTTGCCCCGTTGGCGTTCAACAATGCGATCGTGCCATCGGAGTGGATGTTATAACCGGAGATGGTCTGGCTATCGGCGTTAGAGGTGTAAGCAAAGCGTCCATCAAAGGTGATGACCAGCCAGCACGGGGCAATCTGATGATCGGGTATGGGGCCGCTCACCAGGCTGGGGGTCCCATGCGCCAGCCGGTACGCCGTCGCTGCCCCGGTAAGGTTCGGACCACCGGCGGCATCGCTGACTATGAGCTCATTGCGCGAGCCGGCGGGGTCAAAGGCCATACCAAAGGGCACCGCCCCCACCGATGGAAAAGTTGTTGCAGCGCTCAAGCTACCATCGTCGCGAATGTGGTACACATCGATCAGGTTAGTTCCCTTCTCGCTGACCAGCAAAAACCGACCGGAGGGATCGATCTGTACCTGGGCAGCATTGGGGTGGGGAGCACTCAGCGGCCTGGTGGACCCCGGGATCGGATGCAATGTCCCCTCGTTATCCACGTGGAAGCCCGCCACGTTGGATGCCTGCGTTCTCCCATTGGCTGCATTCAGAACATAGAGCAAGTCATCCTGGTAGGTCAGGCTGACAGGACCAGACCCACCGGAGGGAAAAACTCCAGCCACGGAGAGTTGCCCGTCATGGACGTTGACGACAGAAATCTGGTCGCTTCCGGCATCCACCGCGAAAAGCCTCGCCTCCTCGTCGTGCGCGAGGATTAGCGACCCCTGCGTACCATCGGCAAAGGCAGTCACGCTGCCCAGGCCGCCGATGGAGGTTGCGCTGGATAGAGTCAGCGAGCCATCTTCCTCCCGTCTGAAGACGCTGATCGAGTTGGAGCCGCTCTGATTGTTATTCAAGACATACACATACCCATCGCCGCTGTGTTCGGCCATCGCCGAGGCACGCGGGCCAGGACCGAGCAACAATGACAGACCGGATAGTAACAGCGCGATCAAGGCACCTATGGCGAGTGATCGAAAGATAGCCAGGCGCACCTTCCATACCGGTGCATACCCGTCAAGCGCCTTGTGAATGGTTTTCATGGTAAAACCCCCTTTTTGGGAACAACCAGCGAGGAACAGTATCCCATTTATAACAGTAAATATAGTGGAGAAAGGGAAGTATGCAGATAGCATTGAGGTATCACGAAGGTATCAATACTGCTTTCGACATTGAACAAGACCATCGCTTCACATAAACTTTACACTCTTTTTATGTTTCTTTCATAAATTCTAGACAAGGCCAATGTACACTGTACTTAATTGGTTAGCTAAAGTGTTTGAGTTCACGGTTCGCTAACCTACATGAAGTCAAGTGATAAAGCGATTCATATTGAAGAGAGAAGCGTAAACTCATCTGTAAGGACCTCTCTCCAGGACAATGCTCATGTAAAATGAGCGAACCGTGGGTTCGAGAGGAGTGGTCGTTGTCTTTGACAGAGACGGAAGCAATAGAGGCATCAGAAGAGTCGCCCAACAAGACGCAAGATGCTGATAATCACCGATTCCATAGATGGAGAAGCACATTCTGGCAATTCCTTCGCTACTGCCTTGTGGGTGGAGCGAATACAACCATTGATTTGTTGACGCTCAATATTTTTCTCTGGCGTTTCCCGACGAACAATGTGCAGGTCCTGGTGCTGTACAATGCTTTTGCCTATACGAGCGGCGCATTGAGTAGTTTTGTCTTGAATAAAAATTGGACATTTCGACGCAGGCAGAGAACAACATCCAGGGAAGTGGTACGCTTTGCCATAAGTTTGCTTCTCGAAGTCCTTTATAGCAGTGCTCTGATCTGGTTAGCTGCCAGGGCGTTGCAGCCGCTCATTGCCAATCCCACTCTCTGGGGTAATGCCTCGAAACTCATCGCAGTAGCCGTTGGTACAGTTATCTCGTACAGCTTTATGCGCTTCTGGATCTTTGCCGCTGGCCCCCAGGATCGACCGGCCAAACAGGAAATTATGCGCCAGGCACCTACCGGATCAGAGAATAACCAGGCATCTAATGGACCAGAAACTGCGCATAAGCACACGATACTGTAGGAGCCGATGTATCGTGCCAATCATCGACTTATCGACCAACCAAATCGCATGACAGAAGCGTAGGGAGAAGACACACATGGCAGATATAGCACCGAAAATCATTCAGACTGAACCTGAACCCGAACCTGAACACATTCTAGAGCAAAAAAGGAAAGGGATGCGCTTTCCCTCCTGGCATCAACTGGCGCTAGGAGGTATCGCGCTCATTTCCATCTTCATGAACTTTTACCAGTTGGGGGCGAACGGCTTCGGCACGTATTATCCCCCCGCCGTAAGAAGCATGATGGACAACTGGCATAATTTCTTTTTTGCTTCCTACGATCCAGGTGGCTTCGTGACCGTCGACAAGCCGCCTGTAGGCTTCTGGTTCCAGGTCCTCAGCGCCAAGATCTTCGGCTTCAATGCCGTCAGTATCCTCTTGCCCCAGGCGCTCGCCGGTGTGCTGTCGGTCCTCCTGCTCTATTATCTGGTCCGGCGCCACTTTGGAGTAGTAGCTGGTTTGCTGGCGGCTCTTGCTCTGGCCATCACCCCCATCAGTGTTGTCACCAATCGCGACGTGACCATTGATAGCACCCTGGCTCTATTTCTTCTCACGGGTGCATGGGCAGTGATACGGGCTGCTGAGACGGGAAAATTGCGCTGGCTGCTGCTTTCTGCCGTTCTGGTAGGCATCGGTTTCAATATCAAAATGCTTGAGGCCTACCTGGTTGTACCTGCTTATGGCCTCCTCTACCTGCTCGCTGCTCCCACGAGCATCAGGAGGCGCATCGGGCACCTGGCCTTAGCCGGATTGGTGCTGCTGGTCGTTTCGTTCTCCTGGATAGCGGCGGTAGACCTCACCCCTGCCTCGCAACGGCCTTATGTCGATTCTACCCAGGATAACTCGGAACTCAGCCTTGCCCTTGGCTACAACGGCATTGAACGCCTCATTGGTGGGATATTTGGCGGCAGAGGAGGATTCAGGACTGGAACTCCCGCTACGAACGGAAATGGAGGAGCGACGAACTTCGGAAGAAATACGGCAGGGCGACCGCAACCGAATGCTGGCGGTTTTGGCGGCATCTTTGATACTGGAGCTGCCAGTCCGCTGCGCCTCTTCCAGGAATCACTTGGAAGCCAGGTGTCCTGGCTCCTCCCAATAGCTCTCCTGGGAATGCTGGCTCTTGC
>DATGGW010000467.1:0-3213 GCA_035308345.1 Ktedonobacteraceae bacterium
GTCTATGACAGCGAGGAGAAAATCACTGCCTATATCGGGCGCAATACAGTGGATACCGAATCGGGCGACCCCATTGGCATCGACGCCGCTGTGGATTATCCCCTTTTCTATCGCCTGCCGTCTGTCTGCAAAGGCATACTCGCCCCCTCAGAAGTGGCCAATATGTATGAACGCCGCAGGATGGTGGAGCATGATATTCTCAGCTCTCACGGCGATGCCACCAACTATTTTGTGACCTTCCTGGATAATCACGATCAGACTCAACGTTTCTACTTTAGCCCGGCGGGCGATCCCCATCACTTCGACGACCAGCTTACGCTGGGTGTGGCATGTCTCTTTTGCCTGCAAGGTATTCCATGCCTGTACTATGGAACCGAGCAGGGACTACATGGCAGTGGCAATGCGCCGGAAGCGGTGCGCGAGGCGCTATGGGGCAAACCATCCCCCTTTGACCAGGCCTCGGCGTTTTACCAGGCCATCAGAGATATCGCGCGCGTGCGCGACAGCCAACCGGCCCTGCGCTATGGTCGCCAGTATTTCAGACCCATTTCCGGCGACGACACGGTGTTCAGTATCTCGCAATACGCGCCGGGCGTGCTGGCCTTCTCGCGCATCCTGAGCGACCTGGAAGTGGTGGTGGTAGCTAACGCCACAGAGCAGAGCGAAACATTGGGGATCATCGTTGATGATACGATCAACACACCCGGTGATATCTTCCAGGTGTTATACAGCAATATAACCAGCTTCACCGCTCCCGGCGCGGTGCAGGATAGTCCACAGAACACAACCGTATACCAGGTTGATGGCACAGTCGATTATGGGCCTGCGCGCTATATTATGACGACGCTGCAACCAATGGAGGTGCAGATTTTGGGGAAATCCTGATGTCCTTGACAAGCATCGTATTTGCCCTTATAATTTAATTGACCGGTGAATTAAATAAATCGAGACTATAACAACGTCAGACGTTTGGAGAGAAAGCCTGTCGTCCTGAGCGCAGCGAAGGATTTGGCTCGCCGGATGTAGAGATCCTTCGCTGCGCTCAGGCTGACAGCCAGGACACTTCTCTAGTCCGCTCACGGGAAGTCTTCTCTCCAAACGTCAGTAACAACGCTGGAAACGAAAACCAACTATGGCGCGCACTCCCAAAGTCGTAGAAGATCGTCGCGAGCAAATCATCGATGCCGCCATGCATGTATTTGCGCAAAAAGGCTTTTCGAAGGCAACAAATAAAGATATCGCTCGCGAAGCAGGCATTACGCCGGGGCTGATCTACTATTATTTTGAAAGCAAGGAGGCGCTGCTGAATGCCATCCTTGAGGCTCGCTCGCCGCTCAAGCTGATGTCGTCGTTCTCGCAGCAGGCGCTGGCTCTGCCACCAGAAAAGTTTTTTCCACTACTGATGCGACGGGCGCTGGATATCATTGAAGAAGAAGATGTGATCGGCTTGATGCAAGTGATGCTGCCTGAGCTTTTGCATAATCCGGCTATGTCGTCCATTCCTGCGAGCCTGTTCCCACGCCTCTTTGGCTTTCTTGGAAACTATGTCGAGGCCAAAGTCGCCAGTAGAGAACTGCGACCGCTGGATGTTTCGCTTACGGTACAGGTTTTAGTGGGCAGCATGATGGGCTTCGTGCTGCGCCGCCAGATACTGCGCGATCCCCTGGCTCTGGCCTACACGCACGAGCAGATAGCCGATGCTATAGCTGAACCCTTTCTCAAAGGTATATTGCCGCGTTAATTTTTGTAGCAATTATTAATTGGCCGATTAGTTAAAATGGGAGTATTCTATGACAGAACCTGTACCTGATGCTGGCTCAGAGCAGCAACAGCCGGTCGCTGCTGAGCCTCTGATAGTCATCGATCAACTGGTCAAGCAGTTTGGCAAGCTGCGCGCAGTGGACAACCTCAGCATGCAGATAAACGCGGGCGAGACATACGGGTTGATAGGCCCCAATGGTTCCGGAAAAACCACGCTGATTCGCATGCTTGTCGGGCTGGTGAAACCGACCGGCGGCAGCATCCTGATCATGCATGAGCATATGCCGAGCAGGAAGGTCGCGCCGTTCATCGGATATATGACGCAGCTCAGCGCGCTCTACAACGACCTGACGGCCAGGGAGAATATGCGTTTCTTCTGTAACATCTATGGCCTGCGCGGTAAAGAACAGAAAGAGCGTATCGATGAGATGCTGCAGCGAGTCGATTTGTTGGAGCGGGCAGACAGCGTTGTTGCCACTTATAGCGGCGGCATGAAGCAGCGTCTCTCGCTCGCCTGCGCGCTGGTTCACAAACCGCGCCTGGCCGTGCTGGACGAACCGACGGTGGGAGTTGACCCCGAATTGCGCCTCACATTCTGGGATTACTTCGCGCAGTTGAACACGGAAGGTGTAACCATTATTGTCTCCACACATCACCTGGATGAAGCCGCGCGCTGCACTCGCCTGGGCCTGATGCGTTTCGGCGTGATGCTTGCACAGGATAGCCCACAGGCGTTGTTGCGTCAATCCGGCCAGGAAAGCATGGAAGATGCTTTCCTTTACTACGCTCGCAGCAAGGAGGCTCAAGCATGAGTTTCAACCGCATTATGGCGCTCGCCGCTCGTATTATTCAACAGGTATTGCGCGACAAACGCACGCTCGCGCTGATCTTCATCGCTCCCTTACTCGTCATGACGCTGCTATACCTGGTGCTGACCAACACCAGCAGCGTGCATACGCTGGCGATTGTGTATCCTACGGGAGCAGGGAGCGAGCGCATCAACACGCTGATTGATAGTCTGCTGCCGGGTAAGGATAAGCTGCATACCATCTCCATTACCTCTGACCAGCTTGATAGCACGCTTCAGAATGGAAACGCCGATGCAGCCATTGCCTTTCCCTCAGATTTCGCGCAGCAGATTTTCAACGGTCAGAATCCTACTGTGCAGATCAAGCTAGAGGGTTCCGATCCCACCGTCGCCAGCGCCATGAGCGATTTGACCCAGAGTTTCACGCATCAACTGGGCGTTGCGTTAGCAGCATTGAAGAGCCAGGGAGGACAGGGTGGGCAGAACATCCCGCCTGTTTTGGGCGGTCCGCTGCCTTTAACGGTTGGCGCTCCGCAATACCTGCATGGAGGCCCGCAGTATACCTTTAACGACTCCATCGCGCCAGCTTTCATCGGCATCTTCTCCTTCTTCTTTGTCTTCATCCTGACCTCGGTGGCCTTCCT
>DATGGW010000468.1:0-2876 GCA_035308345.1 Ktedonobacteraceae bacterium
AGAGGCCAATCGCGAACTTTCTCGCCTGGAGAAGCTGCCCACCGTCTCGCCCGAATACAGTATCATTCGTACCTACCTGGAACTGCTGACCAGCCTGCCCTGGAGCAAAAGCACGGGCGAAAAAATCGACGTGCCAAATGCGCGCCAGGTGCTTGACCATGACCACTATGACCTGGAGAAGATCAAAGATCGCATCCTGGAATACCTGGCTGTGCGACGCCTGAAAGAGGAGCGCCTGGCGGAGCAGGTCAAGCGCAACCGCGAGATGGACGCGGCAGAGCAGCAGGGCGAGGAAGCAGAAAACAAACGCACGTCACAGCCGCTTGCCTTGCAAGAAGCAACCGGGCAGATCAATCGCGAACCTATCCTGTGTTTTGTTGGCCCTCCGGGTGTTGGCAAAACCTCGCTGGGCCAGTCGATTGCGCGCGCCCTGGGTCGCAAGTTCGCGCGTATGTCGCTGGGCGGCATTCGCGATGAGGCCGAGATTCGCGGGCATCGCCGCACCTATATCGGGGCCATGCCTGGGCGTATCATTCAGACGCTGCGGCGCGTAGAAACCAACGACCCCGTTATCATGCTCGATGAGGTGGACAAGGTCGGCGCAGATTGGCGCGGCGACCCTTCATCGGCCTTGCTGGAAGTGCTCGACCCTGAACAGAACTACAACTTTCGCGATAACTACCTGGACCTGGCCTTTGACCTGTCGAGGGTGATGTTCATCGCCACCGCCAACTCGCTCGAGCCGATCCCGCCCGCTCTGCGCGACCGCATGGAAATCCTGGAACTCTCAGGCTATACAGAAGTGCAGAAGCTGCATATCGCGCGAAAATATCTGCTGCCCAAACAGTTGGAGGCCAATGGGTTGAGGGCCGACGAGCTGATTGTCGACGATGACGCACTGCGGCGTATCGCGCGTGATTATACCCGCGAGGCCGGCGTGCGCAACCTGGAACGCGAGATTGGCTCGCTCTGTCGCAAGGTCGCAAAGCAAGTCGCGGAGGGCAAACAGACACCCATTCACGTCACAGCGGAACAGGTCTCGGACTACCTGGGACGGCAGCGTTTCTTCGAGGAAGTGGCCGAGCGCATCGATCGCCCCGGTATCGCCACCGGCCTGAGCGTGACGCCTGTTGGCGGAGAAATCCTCTTTATCGAAGCCGCCTCAATGCCAGGGAAGGATGGGCATCTCACTCTGACCGGTCAACTCGGTGATGTGATGAAAGAATCCGCTATGACGGCGTTGAGCTACGTGCGCTCGCATGCTGGTGGCCTCGGTCTGCCCGCCAACGTGTTTGAAGATCAGCAGGTGCATATTCATGTACCCGCCGGGGCCATCCCCAAAGATGGGCCATCGGCTGGCGTCACTATGACAACGGTGCTGGTCTCGCTTGCAAGCGGACACAACGTGCGTTCCGATGTTGCGATGACGGGCGAGATCACACTGCGCGGCAAGGTCATGCCCATTGGTGGCGTCAAAGAAAAGGTGCTGGCCGCCTATCGCTCAGGCATTCGCACCGTCATTCTGCCCAAAAAGAACGAGCCTGACCTGATGGAAGACCTGCCTGAAGAACTGCGCGACCAGATGAAGTTCGTCTTCGTGACCGACATCCCCCAGGTACTTGCCACCGCCATCGATGGCTTCAGCGCGAAGACTAAAACGCCAAAAGTTCTGGCAGCAGAAAATGGACACGAACGCCCGCGCAGGCGCAAAGGCGAGAAAGCCGCTGCTAAGGCGTAAGTTACGCGCCCCGTTTCCTCGCCGCATTATTGATGGCAAAGGGCCAGCGCCAGATCTCCAGGAGGGCAAGATTGAACAACAGCGCGATGACCATGAAGGCACTGCCTGGAATGCCGTGATCGAAGAAGATGCCGCGCAGGAGCATGGCAATTACCCAGGCTGGTATCCAGGCTATAGCAGTTCGAATCGCCATCTCGCGCGGCTGCGTGAAAATACCTCGCTGGAACAAGCCCATGAATGGTGAGACGATAAACCAGCCGACTATAAATGGAAGCGCCACCAGGATAATGTGGGGAATTGAGGCCAGACCATTTAGTTTCTCATGCGATGTGTCACCGATGATCACAAAAACGAGAAAGACCAGCACATCGCCAATCGCTAGCGAGGTCACCGCCTGGCGGTAGGACATTTCTTTCGATGGCGTGTATTTTTTTCTGACGACCGTTTTTTCCGTCTCTCCTTCCGCAGGCATGTTTTCACTCCTTGTTCTGTTTTTCATTCTGCTCGCGCACAAGTTCTTCGACGGCAGCAAGTTCGGTGCGCACGCTGCGAATGCGCAGCGCTATAAATGCTAAATAAGCGAACAGCCCGACCCATGCGATGACGTAGGCCGCCACCAAGTAGTTTACTCCTTGCATCTTATTGTATCCTTTTTTAGCCAGGGGGCGGGGGCAAGCCCCGCCCCTACCCTATACGGTCAGGATGGCACTTCGTAGCAGGGTAGGGGCGGGGCTTGCCCCCGCCCTGGTAACTGCTTAACAATTCGGTATTATTCCACACTTGCTCGCAAACGCTGCGCCGTCGCCTGCATGCGCTGCAACTGGTAGAGTTGGATCATCAGGAAACTAAACAATAGTGTAAACGATGTAAGCGAGATCATCAAGGTCAGCACCACCGAGTTTGGCAGCGCGCCCGCTACGCCCACTTCTTGTCCGGGATGCAGCGTGCGCCACCAGTTGACCGATTCGTAGATGATAGGCACATCGATGGCGCCGATGATGGCAAGCACTGCTCCGGCGCGCGCGCTGCTGTGCGAGCGGCCCATATAACTGCGCAACATCAGGTAGCCGATGTAGATAAACCACAGGATCAGCGTAGTGGTTAAACGCGCATCCCACGTCCACCACGTTCCCCAGAT
>DATGGW010000469.1:0-3198 GCA_035308345.1 Ktedonobacteraceae bacterium
CGTTGGGCAAGGCGCTGCGTCTGATCACGAATGCCCTGCGCGGGGGCTGTTCCATTCCCCGGAGGCAGACGCGCTTGAGTACCTCTTATCGGCTCGTGGAGACCTCTGGCGGCATCGTAACTTGACGCTTATTGGGCGACCCTTGCGGTCGCCCTTACTATATACGTCTCTGCCCGTTGGTCCGTCAAGTAAAGTAGCGGAGCTTCCTTGCGGTCGCCATGATCTCTCATCTCGTGTGACTTTTACATCGCCCTGACGGGGTTGTGTCATTTGTACGCGAGTAAACTATAGGGTATGATATTGTGCGAACCGGACGAGTAGTCAAAAAAAGAAGGACAATGCCTAAATTATGGCAGAAGCTGCGCTGCAAGTGTATCTTGATCTACATTCACAGCAGATTCGCACTCAACTGATAGACATTCTTGCAAGAGACCTACCTTTGCCGGGCAAGAGGCAAGGGCCATTCAATGCTGTAGAAACGCTGCTGTGCTACGGCCTTTTCTCATTAGTTGATCCCCATCATTATGGTGGAGCAAATATTGACCAAGTTCCTCAGATTGTCAGCACGCTGGCAATATTCTTTCGTCGCACGCCAGGATCGATTACAAGTAAGATGCTCAACCTCGATGGGTCACGTCAACATAGTGCCCGCGAAGAACCACTCCTGTTTGCCTACCTTGCCTCGCAGCCTGAGCAATACGCCACGCTCTATAGACAAATTATGGAGATAGCACGCGATTTGACACTTGGCGAAGAGATACTCCCCGATTTCTTACATACATTGATCACTCAAGCAGGGGAAGACGATCTGTTGGGGCAGGACGATTTGCCGGAGGGGTCTGGACTGTTGCTAGCAGGAGCTGAGAAGGAAATTCATAATATAGAACAGACCTTTAGGCTGGGAGAACTGCTGACTGAGAAACTAGTGGAACGAAAGATTCGCCTGACCCAGCATCGCTTCGCTCAGGAAGTATTCCATAATTGTGGACGGACGTGTGTCTTTTGCGGTTTTGCGCCTCATACGCTTCCTAATCGAAGCGGATTGCTGCGGGCTTCACATATCAAACCCTGGGCAGTATCTGACCAGCGCGAACGGGTAGATGTACATAATGGTTTGGTCGCCTGTCCTTTGCACGATGCAGCTTTCGATCAGGGTTACCTCACCATCGATGATACTTACCACATCAAGAAAGCAATGATGCTACGAGAGAGTATTGAACACGATTACCGGGTGGCAGTGTTTTTTGAAGATGTATTGAATATGAGCCTGCTCTTGCCTTCCGGTGCGAAAATGCCTGCGCGCCAGTACCTGGAATATCACCAGCGTCATTGCTTTAGAGGATAATCGTCTCTCGTCTAAAACAGTGCGTTCAGCAGGGCGCGCGAGGTGAGGATGTGCTCGCGCATGGCATTGAACGCCTCTTGCGCATCGCGCTGCTCTAAGGCGGCAAGCAGGGGTTGATGCGAGACCAGCGTTCCTGGCTGCGCGCGGTTGGTTGTGAAATAGAAGCGCCAGAAGCGTAGATTGTGCAAGAGGATGCGGTCGGCGGCGTCCTGCAGGAAGGTGTTGCGCACGATGTGGGCAAGAAAGCGGTGGATGCGCTGGTCATCCTCTAAGAAGCGCAGCACATCGGTTTCCTCGCGCGCGTTCTCGGCAGCTTCGATCAGGCGGCGCAGTTCCGCCAGGTCGGCATCGGTGGCGTGGTGTACGGCAAAGTAGGCATTGCCGCATTCGATGGCTTCACGAGCCTCGAAGATCTCGCGCACCTGTTCAAGGCCGATAGGTGCAATCATCAGGCCACGCCGCGGCAACACCGTTACCAGTCGGTCGATAACCAGGCGTGCCACTGCTTCATGCACGGGAGTGCGACCCAGGCCGATTTCGGCGGCCAGCGATAGCTCATCGATCATCATGCCGGGCTGCAGGCGTAAATCGATAATCATTGCGCGCAGCCGCTCGTAGGCTACATCGCTGGCGCGTTCCGTCTTCTTTGAATCTAGCGTTGAAGTTGTGATAGGTACTGCTCCTGTATTGAACTTCTGGTGTTTTGAGCAACATCGACAATCGTCACTTTAAGTGTACCACGTTCTACGAGCAGCATCTGTCCATTTTTCAGGGTTTTCCAGCCTGTCCCCTGGCTTAAACCGCTTGATGTGACGACCACTGCATCTCGAGTGATGCGGTACTGCAAGTGGTAGTAGTTCGGGTCCTTTTGCGCTAGCGGCGCGTTCGCATCAAAATCACAGACGGCATAGAGCGTTTCTGGAGTCAGCAGCAGGCAATTCAAACTGGTTGACTGCAAACGCTGGCGTAATATAGCCAGCAGCACGCGCAAGGACTCGACGGGGGAAGCCTTCTCAAATGCCGAGAGCAGCGCCAGAAAGTACCGCTCGCTATCCGTCGCGCCTGTGATATTTGCGCGCAGGTGGGAAGCAATCAATGCTTCAATGGCTTCATTGGACGCGATTGACCCGTTATGGGCGAATGCAACCTGGCCGCGTACAAACGGGTGGGTATTTTCCAGGCACGGCGCAAATCCCGGTGATGCCCAGCGCAGGTGTCCAATCAGGGCATCACTGCGGATAGACCCTTTCAGACCGGCGAACTCCGAGCTGGCATGGGCGGCTTCAGGCGCTTTAGCCATCTGCAGATGGTTGTGTTCGTTGTACCACACCAGCCCCCATCCATCGCCATGACGGTGCGACATTTCAACAAATGCCGCGAAAGTATCCTCCAGCAGGCGCGCGGCTGCAACAGGCTCACGGGCTACATACCCAAGCAAACGACACATAGATCTCTCCCTATTCTAACGCACATACAAGAACGCCAGGGCGGGGACAAGTCCCGCCCCTACCCTGCTACGAAGCGTTCTGGGGGTGGGGCGTATAGGGTACGGGCGAGGCTTGTCCCCGCCCTGGTACCCCATACAACTTCATAGCGTTATCGCGCAGCACGGCCACGCCGGCTGCCTCGGCCTCTGCCGCGTCCAGGTCGCCGTTCGCCACGATCTCGCCCAGTACCTGTCCCAGAATACGACGCCCATCGAGCGCGCTCATCCAGTGCAGTTCGGGTACGCCAACCCCATCAGAGCTGTAGAGCAGTTTCGAGAACGGCGCTACGTCGAAGGCGGCCCGCGTGAACTCGAGCATCTCGTTGTAACCCAGGAATGGGATGCCGTAGGAGAGGTCGAGATAGAC